>NZ_CAXBCK010000086.1:0-1602 GCF_963974425.1 uncultured Marixanthomonas sp. | reverse complement strand
TAGCGGTAGGTATTCCTAAACGATTAACCTAAAGATGGTGGGCCCCGTAAATCGAGGGATGAGAGGTAAGGACTAAAATGATTGTTGGGTGAATGATAAATTGGCGGTTTAGAGTTTTGCCTACTATCAACGACATAAAATTCCTGAAAATCAGATGTAGGTTTTACCACATTATCATCTACGATAGTCTGCCGCTCAACGGTATTCCTTTTAAGTACAACAATATCGCTGGATACCGTGGAATGGACGTGCATATCCATAAAGAACCCAAAGAAACCGTATGGGGATTCTTCTTTCTCGTGAGAACTGTCATCGTGATGATGGTGTTCGCCAGTATGGGCAATATCTGAATGGGAATGCGTTTCCTCGTGCTGATGATGCAAATGTGGAAATGCCTGATGCAGCACCATTAGGCTAAACAAGCCCAAAAAGAAAAATGCCGATATTTTATTTGGTTTTTGCATCAACTACAAAAGTATGAAAATTATCTTTGGTAACAATAGGACAATTGTGCTGTAGTAAAAAGTTAAGCGTAATAGTTTATATCTTTTAGCGTTTCCTATTTCTCTGCTTGGTTAAATGCTTTGGGGCCAAAAAATCATACTGAGAAATGAATAAGCTGAGTAACATATTTACGATTACTTTTGATAAATATATGAATAATTGTATCCAGAAGTGCACAAGTAACAGGTGAGGGAACTCTACCGCTTCTGGGAATAGGATTATAGTAAGTGGTCTTTAATTATTTGAGATAGAACATTCCATGAAAATTTCAGGAACACCACCGCTAAAGAATCGAGAGTCGTTATTAACGATGCATAGGCAATCGTAAAATGTTCGTTGGTAAAATTGCTTGGTAACGCCTGTAGGAATTTTTTATTGCTATACCAGATTGCAAAACCTGGAAAAGCTAGCCGTTGAATTTTTAGAGAGTAAAAAATAATATGCAAAATAAAAAGCACTACGGTGATAGATTTGGATGGTTCAAGGATGTACTTATGGGAGTAGACGACAGAATTTTAAATACTTCCTTGATAGTTTGTTTGTCATGTTTAATATGAAAATTGGTCAGACGGGCGACGGTAATTCCGTTCAGCCGCAAATCCTTTTCTTCTTTCATTTTTGGGAATGCCTTTAATTCACTGGCATATCAAATGGCAGTGCAAGGTTTATCGTATTTAAAATATCTGTCCATGATAGCTTTTTGTCATTTTAAAAGTGCAAGGCTATTTTCAACTTCATCGCCTATTTATGTGTCCACCTTTTTGCCCCGATCACTTCGGATAAACGGCTCACTTTTTTTGAAGTTTAATATTTCTGAAGTGAAATCAATAATCAGTAAAAATGTAAGTTATAGTGTATTTGTGTTGATTTGTAGTTTGATTTGGTTTGTGTCCCGAACCATAAGTTAAAATTGAATTCAATTGTAAACATTTGAGATCAAAAAGTCCAACTTGAAACCTATACACCCGAAAAATTAATTTGTTGTACCTATGTTGTACCTGAATAAAAAAAGCCAGCTTTATAAAAGCTGGCTTTTCCTTTGTACTCGAGGCGGGACTTGAACCCGCACGGACTAATGTCCATTGGATTTTAAGTCCA
>NZ_CAXBCK010000085.1:0-3127 GCF_963974425.1 uncultured Marixanthomonas sp. | reverse complement strand
AGAACCGCCTAAAAAGACTGTGCTTTTGTTGCTGTGTGAAGATGAACAACAAATTATGGGGACCATACAGTCTCGTTGTCAAAAACTTAACTTTCCTCTACTTTCTGAAGAGGATATTGCTACCTTTTTAACCCAAAAAAAAGGACTTGAGCAAAATAATGCCTTAAAAATAGCTCACCGCGCCAATGGTGATGTTAACCGAGCCTTACAGCTAAGTGAAGAAGGGGGTGACGATTCAGATTTTGAGCGCCTCTTTATTGAGTGGGTACGTACCGCTTTTAAGGCTAAAGGAAATAAAAAAGCCATTAACGATTTGTTGAGTTGGAGTGAAAAAATAGCTGGTTTGGGACGTGAAACACAGAAGAAGTTTCTTATATATTGTATTGAAGTGTTTCGCCAAGCTTTACTGAAAAATTACAAAGCAGATGATTTATTGTTTTTTGAAGCAGAAGACCCCAAATTTTCTCTCGAAAAGTTTGCTCCTTTCGTACACCAAAATAACATTTTCGAAATTACCAAAGCATTAGAAGATGCAACTTATCATATTAAACGGAATGGAAATGCCAAAATCATCTTTACAGATTTATCCATCTCCCTAACGCGACTTATTCATAAGAAAGAGCTTGTATAATTATTTTCTATTTTAATTTATCTTTATGATAATTAGGGCTTATTAGTTCTGAATCAAAATTAAAGGGTTTTAAACACGAAAGAGAAAAAACAAGCTAATAAAGCCTATGTTTCATAAAAACACGCTTAAACAGCCTCTATTTTGCTTATTTCGCTTTTTTGAAGCAATATATATGAGAAGAATACTCTTTTGAAGACCAAGCGCGGATATTTGACCATAATCCAATAAAAAAGGCGCGGATAGAAAAAGAATTTTCAGTTTTATATTTTTCTGAAAGCAGACTCACATAAAACGAATCGAAAATCATTGGTTTCGTAGAGGTCAATTTTATTTCTTCAGAAAAAAGTTTAATCATACTCTCCTTTGAAAAATGCCAAAGATGTCTCGGCACATCATAAGCCGCCCAAAACTCTTTGTAAAATTTTGCGTCGAAGGATTTATAATTTGGCACTGCAATTAAAAGCGTCCCTCCAGGTTTTAATAAATTTTCAATTTCCTTAATTGATTCTTGTAAATTAGGAAGGTGTTCTAAAACATGCCAAAGGGTAATGACATCAAATTTTTGATTTGAAAATTCTGTATAGGAATCTTTTAAATTAACCCCTTTTTGTTCTGAAATGGAACGAGCTTTTTCGTTGGGTTCTGCACCATAAATTTTCCAGCCTTTTTCTGAAGCAACTTTTAAAAACTCTCCAGTACCTGCTCCAATATCTAAAACAGATCCTGTCCCTTTATTCAATTTTGTAATAAGTTGCACTTTCTTTTTAAGCGCTCTTTGTTTTACTTTTTGATACAAAAAAGGAAGCAAGCCTTTTTCAGAATCAGTGTGCGAAATGTAGGCATCGCTTTCGTAATAATCAGGAAGATTTTCTGCAGTAGGTTGTGGTGTCGTCACCAACATATTGAATTCTGAATCATATACCAACCGAAAAGATTCCCCCGAAACAAGGAAATCTTTTGTTGTTATATACACTGGCTTTTTGGTGTTTTTCAAATGGAATATTTTTATTTTAATCTATTAGCACACTTCGGCTCCGCTCAGTGTACGATATATCGTTTAGGTTAAAAAGGTTGCTGAGCGGAGCCGAAGCACCGATGTGTTCCACGTGGAACACACACGCTACCGTCCCATATAAACAAGCATTACTGAAATATCATTTGGCGAAACCCCACTTATTCTTGAAGCTTGCGAAACCGTTGCTGGTTGAATTGTTTTAAGCTTTTCCATTGCTTCATAGGATAACGATTTCAATTTTGTGTAATCAAAGTTTTCTGGAATTTTAATCCCTTCTAATCTGTTTAATTTATCTGCATTATTCTTTTCCTTTTCAATATATCCTGCATACTTAATTTGAATTTCCGCTTGTTCTAATACTTCAAAATCTAAATTATTATTTTGAATATACTCTTCAACCTGTTCAATTTTTCGCATATCATTCATATCGATTTCTGGTCTAGAAAACATCTTTACCATCTTATCGCTTTGTTTTACTTCAGCAGAGTTGTTATCCTTCAAAATAGGATTTGCAACTTCATCACTTACACTAGTGGCTTTAAAAAATTGAACGAAATTTTCAGATTGCTCTTTCTTCTCTTCCATTTTACGAAGCCGTTTTTCAGAAGCTAAACCTATTTCATAAGACTTAGGCGTTAATCTAAAATCGGCATTATCTTGTCTAAGCAATGTTCTATATTCAGCACGAGATGTAAACATTCTATACGGCTCTTCTGTGCCTTTAGTAATAAGATCGTCTATTAAAACGCCTATGTATGCTTCATTACGTTTTAAAATAAATGGATCTTTTTCGTAGGTTGTTAGGTGTGCATTAATACCTGCCATCATTCCTTGACAAGCTGCTTCTTCATATCCTGTAGTTCCATTAATTTGCCCAGCGAAAAATAACCCTGAAACCAACTTAGTTTCCATGGTATGTTTTAATTGTGTAGGTGGAAAATAATCATACTCGATTGCATATCCTGGACGGAAAAACTTGACATTTTGGAAACCATCACATTCTCGCAATGCTTTAAATTGAATATCTTCTGGCAAGGAAGTTGAAAATCCGTTTACATAATACTCTACCGTATTCCAACCTTCTGGTTCTACAAACATTTGGTGTCGATCTTTATCGGCAAAGCGATTTATTTTATCTTCGATAGAAGGACAGTATCGAGGCCCTACACTATCAATCGAACCATTAAACATCGGCGAGCGATCAAACCCTTCTCGAAGAATATCATGAACCAACACACTAGTGTGCGACATATAACAATCGCGTTGTTTAGTCAAAGGTTTGGTTTCGTCTGAATAGGAAAATTTTTCAGGAATAGCATCTCCAGGCTGAACAGACATTTTAGAAAAATCTAACGAACGCCCATCAACTCTTGGTGGGGTTCCAGTTTTCATTCTACCAGATTCAAACCCTAAATCGATAAGGTCTTTTGTGATTCCGGTAGCAGCTCTAACGTCACCCGTAAACAGAGACAAAACAAGAA
>NZ_CAXBCK010000084.1:0-3582 GCF_963974425.1 uncultured Marixanthomonas sp. | reverse complement strand
GGCCTATCTTAGCTCAGTTTTATAAAAATCATGGGGTTGTGCAACGGTTACCATTATTATAACGCGTTTTAATCAATTATTCTATCGAATGTTGAGTAAATAAATTTAGTTGATAATGAGTCTTGAACAATGTCAAATTTCAGATTAGTAAATTCTGCCCCTCTGCGACCAACTCCTTTTTTCTCTCTTATATTTTCCATCTTATCCCAATGATTCATTGATAGATGTAATATAGCACACAATCCTTCACCTTGAATATGGAAGTACAGGGATTCATTTTTATTTTCTTTTTCATATTTCTGAAGCCAGTATGTCAATTCTTTTTGATCAATAGTACCTAATTGTCTTGCTAATTCATCTTTATATTTTTCTGAATTAGGTTCGTAGTTTTCAAATATTGGATTTTCATTGTTGCATTTAGGACGGTCACAGGAGACTAAACAAATTGTTGATAGAACTAAAAATGTGTAAATTAATGTATGTTTCATTTCTTGAATGAGTTTTAATAGTCTCGTGTATGATTTAGTAGCTTGGTTTAAGCATTAAAGTTAGCAAATAAAAATAGATACAAAACTGAGAGAATTTTCATACGTAGACTATGCCTGACAATAAATTATACATCCTGTTGTGTGTCGTTATTTTTTAATTTCTTGTTCTATATCCATCATTTTTAATTCCTTGTAGTAGGCAGCCATTCTTGCATAGGCAGTTCCGTCAACTAACAAGATAACTATCAACATGGCAATAGTTGTTATGCTAATTGCACGCCAAGTTGGTGTGTTTACAAATAAAACTAGTAACGCTGCTACGATAATTATGATTGGAATAGCTTTAAAAGCGATTGTATTATATTCTTTGAGAGTTGCTTCGGCACGAGTGATTTCAGATGCTATAAACGCAGGGGCATCGGTATTATATGCAGTTTCAAACTGTGTAATCCTTGACTTATTGGTGAAAAACAATCCAAGACCTATGGTTAAAAGTAGAACACCTGCCACCAAGGTAGGAACTATGTACGCTCTGGCCATATCTGTTTTCCCTAACTGCCAAAACCCTAGACTTGCCGCTATAAACACAAGTGCGAAAAGAATAAAAAATGGGGTCGAAAAAAGTTCGGCCTTTGCCCAATCTGTTGCTGTTTTTAATATATCCATAATTCAATTCATTTTATATATTTCTCTGTACTCGGTTGGACTGATACCTTCTTTCTTTTTGAATAATCTCGAAAAATACTGCGGATATTCAAACCCTAAATCAAAAGCCACTTCCGAAATACTCTTATTTGGTTGCAATAAAATATTCTTTGCTTCTTCAATTAGATGTAATTGCAAATGTTCGGTTGTTGTTTTACCTGTTTCCTTTTTAAGAGTATCACTCAAGTAACGTTGTGAAACAGACATTTTATTTGCGATTTGCTCAATACTTGGAATGCCTTGTTCTTGCAGTTGCCCTGATTCAAAATATTCTGATAGTTGCAAATTAAATTGCTCTAACAAATTGTTAGATAGTTCTTTCCGATTTAAAAACTGCCTTTCATAGAAACGATTGGCATACTTTAACAAGGTATTTAATTGAGAAATAATAATCTCTTTACTGAAGACATCTTGGTTATTCTGATATTCAATTTGAATGTTTTCTACTATCGATTCTATCTGCTTTTCTTCTTTTGGGGAAAGGTGCAAGGCTTCATTTACTGAATAGGAAAAGAAACCATATTTCTTTATTTGTAGCGCTAATTCAGTTCCTTTCAAAAAATCTTCGTGGAAGTTTATCGAAAAACCTTTTTGCTCAAAAACGACACTCTCATCCCATTTTAAAACTTGTCTTGGTGCAATGAAAATCAAAGCGCCATTAGTGAAATCATATTTTGTTCGTCCGTAGTTTAAATCTCCGGCTACATATTTTTTAAAACTTATAGAATAGCAATCATTCATAATTGGTGGCGAGCTCTCTCTTGGACAAGGTAAGTAGCCGTCGCCTTTAGAGTTAAACACACTCAACATAGGATGCTCTGGTTCTGGGAGTCCTAAATAACTTAAATAGGATGATAATGTTTTAAAATGTTGCATACTACTATTTTATTTTTTTTTCATCTCTCCTAAGTTAGTAACAATATTAGCTGGTCCTTCAGGAAACCAAGATTTTATTAAAAACCTAGGAATAGAACCTACAGGGATATAATTAGCGTTGTAGGTGATTTTAGTTGTAAAATTATTGATTTTTTTAAATTCATAAATTACTTTGTAGGTAGTCATTCTTTCCACATCAGATTTTTTATAATCATTAGATATTGAAGCTGCAGTAAAGGTTAGTTTATTATCTTCTATAACTCGGCTAATTTTTATAACAATATCGCTGTTAGGTAATGGCCAAGGTGCATCAAAAAAATAGTAGGCTAACCATTCGTTATCAGATATTTTTTTAAATTCTTCAGTTGTCGTGGTTCGTTCTAAAAAATATTTGTGATTGCTAGTGTTAGAGAAATAGGCATCTAATTCTTCTAGTGACACATTAGCTGTAGTTTGTGCAATGTAATAAAAATGTGTTCCTTTATTTTCCTTTACTAGCTCGTATTTTACAGTTGATTTTCCATCCTTAGATTTTTCAGTAATCCAGTTTCTTTCTTGTGAAAACACACAGAAAGAAGATAGTAGTGCAATTATACAGATGAGTTTTATGTTGTTCATGTGGCTTATATGTAATTGTTGTTAATTTAGATTTTAAATATTCCATGTTATACCTGTTTCTTTTTCTGAAAGCTCCCAAAGTCTTTTAGAAATAATTTTATCTTTAGCGTGTGGTTCTAATGTATGTGCTCCAACAGGACCTGTCCAATTACTTTTACCTGTTGGTCCATAAAAACCACTTTGGTCAAGGTTTGGTTCTGTAGCACACATCAACTGTGGATAAGCCCCTTTTTCAGCCGATTGTACTAACGGTGATAATTTCATTAGTTGCCAAACAAATCGAGTCGTTAAGCTACCACTGGTTTTAATTAAAGAAGTTTTAGAAGCACCTGGATGACAAGCATACACTTTCACATCTGTTTTACCTGCTTGTTGTAGGCGGTCTTGTAATTCGTAAACACACATAATTTGTGCTAATTTACTTTGGCTGTATACACCATTTGGACTGTAGTTTTTATCCCAGTTTAAATCGTCAAACTGTATGGTTTTAATCCCTAAATTATAACCCATACTTCCAACGGTTACAATTCTCCCTTCTGATTTTTCTATTAGTGGAAATAATAAAGCTTGCAGCGTGAAATTCCCGAAGTGGTTTGTTCCCATTTGGCTTTCCCAACCGTCCACAGTTAGGGTTTGTTTTGGCACTTGGGCAATTGCGGCGTTACAGATAAGTGCGTCGATTTGAGGCACAGTTATTAAAACTTCTTCAGCCGCTTTTTTTACAGAGGCTTGTTCTGCCAAATCCATTTTTATAGCTAAAACGTCTATGTGGTTTCCAAGTTCCTGTTTTAACGTTTTAATGGTGTCTTCTGCTTTCTTTGGGTTTCGATTAAGCATGACTGTAGGCTTCCCCTTTTTAGGACACCTTAAAATTCGATAAATAATTATTATTAAG
>NZ_CAXBCK010000083.1:0-4096 GCF_963974425.1 uncultured Marixanthomonas sp. | reverse complement strand
CTGATTCATTAAAAATCAAACTTAAGATGTATAACCGCAATTACGGCGGATTCGAATATATCTGAGTTTACTCGGAATTGATAACATACTTGCTAATCAGTAAAACCCAAAAGGGAAATAACAGTTTGTTAGTGAAAACTCCAACAAGGGCTGAGTACATGTAAAAGTAAATACTATTTAAATAGTAAAACAAACAGAATAGACAATAATCTATTAAATTTTAAATAATGGGGGCTTTTTTTAATAAAATTTGGGGTGTATTAGGGGTGGTTTTATCTGCCTCATCTATTTTTAGTTTATTGCAACGAGGTTTTGATATTCCTTTAGCATTTAGTTTGTTTGAACTAGTACATTATTATCGGAGTTTAGTAGCTCCTATTTTTGAATTTTTGTATAATCCTATATATTGGATGTTCCCTTCGTTAGAAATTCCTAATTGGGTGACCGATGCACAGATAGTATCTATTTTTATGACGAGTATTTACATAAAAGCAAAAAGCACTCTTCGCGTGAACGGAAAGCAAGTACATTTTAAGACGCTCTGGAGTAAAGTACATACTATTATAGTGGTAGGATTTACATTAATAGGTCTATTGTTTTTACCAATCGTTATTTTTGCGATGGTAATGCTACCAATTAGTTACATTAACCATATTCGATGGAACAGAGGAACCTTAAAATGGTATAGTGTTAAAAAAGTATTAGAGCGTATTACGGTGACTAGTGGTACAGATATGGCGTATGTAACTATTGCAGCAATTTATGGATATATTACAATATTTACAGTAGTAGTTTTCTTTATGTTTAATACTATGATAGGATAAACACAAAATTTTTACGCTAGTAATGGTGTTTTGCACCAACGCCCAGCAGGTAGTTAGCAGGATAGCTTGTTGGTGGAAAACACCACCAAGGGCAGAAAAAGACAGAAAAAAAATTATTTAAAAATGAAAAAAATAGCTTGTATATTATTGTGGATTGTATGTAGCCATACAGTCTTCTCACAAACAATAACTCAGATTGATTCTGTTTCGCAATCCATCTGTTTTTATTTAAACCACATGAATATTAAAAATGATACGTTGGCTATGAACAACTTATATAATAAAAAAGTTATTCCCTATCTGAACACCTTCGAGGCTTTAAAAATGAATAAAGTAGGGCAACAAGTTTATTATAGGCTTCAAAGAAACTGTGTGGCGTTCCGGGAGTTATTAGACAGAATAGACCTTCCAAAAGAATCCGTTTTAAGGCTGGCTTATAAACCAAAATCTGAAGTTTCGGATGTTGATTTGCAAAAGTTGAAAAACGCTAAGAAATTATACTACTTTGAAGTTTCGGGTGACACAACTCAAGTATTGATAAAAGATGGGAAGTGGTTAGAAACCTTTGCAAACGATACCTATTCAAACTTAGATATGAATTGGATTACCAATACTGAGTTTGAATTAGTATTTAATAGTAGCAACAACGAAACTAGATCTAACTTTAGTGTTCAAGGTGATACGTATATTTATCAAGTATTAATAAAGAAGGATGATTATTTTGTTTTAAGTGTAAATATACCTGGAAAGCCTATTTATGAAAAATTAAAAATATACCATAACTAAAAAATCATGATTAAAAAACTACTATTCGTCTTCACTGTACTAATTAGTGCCGCTGTTATTGCACAACACGATTTTAAACAAGTATCAGACTCATTACAAAGTCTCAATTCTGAAAAGATAGATAAAGCGGTTACGCAACTAGGTTTAAAACCTGGGGAGACGGTGAAGATATTTGCTATGTTTTCGGTAGATACCGATGGTAGTATCATTGACGTAAAAGCACGGTCTATCCATCCTGCTTTTGAAGAAGAAGCAATACGCGTTATACAAGAACTACCGGCTATGGAACCAGCATTAGTAGAGGGAGAAACTATCAAACAAAAATATTCATTACCCATTCTTTTTAAAATAGAAACCGAACAGGAACGAAAAAAAAGGAAAAAAAGGGAATATAGAAAAATGAAAAGAAAACAGCGTAAGAGTTAAAATACTTTTTACTGTAGTGTTAGCGTTTTGCACCAACGCCCAGCAGGTACATAGTAAAATAATTTGTTAAGGAAAAATACCAACAAATCTCAAAACATCCAGCATGAAACCCTTTAAAGACTATTTCTCAAAACAAGCTGGACACTACCAAAACTATCGGCCCAGTTATCCAGATGATATGTTTACTTGGCTGGCATCGCTTACTCCCAATCTTGAATTACGCCAGTGTTGGTGTTTTACACCAACGCCCAACAGATAGTTAGCAGGATGGCTTGTTGGTGGAAAACACCAACAAGGGCAGAAAGGGTATACAATTGAAATATGAATACGGATAACCGTAAATAAAAGTAAGATGAAATAGATTACTTTGCTATTTAGATATTGAAACTAACTAACCAAATTTACTACCGATGAAAAGATTATTATTACTAGTATTACTTATTGTATTTTTAGTGCCAAAACAAGCTAAAGCCCAAAATGAAGGTGAGGCCATAGCGGCCGTTGCTGGTGGATTATTAGCCATTGGAGCCGGAATAGCTGCCGTAGAGCAAATGAAAGAACGCGCCGAGCTAATGGCAACAGAATGGGTTTTGACCAACCACCCGGAACTTTCAAGCTTTAGACTAAAAACACTTGACTTTGATGGAAAAAAACTAAAAGATATGTCGAGCACTTCGGTAATATCTTTTACAATTCAAGAGTTCATTCCTAAAGATGACCCAGAAATAGATGGAAGAAAACAAGTGCTATTTGGTTTTACAAGTCATGGTTGGATAAGTGAGTACGGTATAGACTTTAACAAAGTGCAATGGCATTTGATTGATGCAGCAGAGTGGATGAATATGATGGTAGCGTATACCAAAGTAGCTTCAGGCGAAACCAATCAGTCGCATATAGAGGAGACACTCGAAAAGGGAAAAATAGTAAACAGAGGTGTTAAAGTACGGGGAGAGGATGATATCTCATTTTTTAGAATGGACGGGGATAGTTATGTGGTAACAGATTATTCGCCTATGATGAAGTTAATTTATAATGAAAGGTCTTTAGGTATTTATTTGAAAGAAACAATGGATTTGGTGCAGATAGGAAGGGGTGACATAATTAAAGTCCATGAGTTCTTTTATGAAGAGAGGTAAAATGCTTAATACTTGACGCCAGTGTTAGTGTTTTGCACTAACACCCAGCAAATAACTAGCACAGTAATTGTTGGTAGAAAATACCAACAAGGCAATACACGCCACGCAGTTACAATATATCTACATTTCTTCTTATATTGATAACGTAACGTGTTTGCGTAAACAATTGCTAATTTACGCCAGTGTTGGTGTTGTGCACCAACGCCCAACCGATAGTTAGCAGGATGGCTTGTTGGGGGAAAACACTAACAAGGGCAGAAATAGGGTCAAAACAATCAACCTATGAAACGTAGGCCATTACAAATAGAACACTGTCCGCAGTTTTATACAGCGACCATCTTACACTGGAAAAAGCTTTTAAAACCAGATAAGTATAAAATAGCTATTATTGAATCGTTGCAGTATTTGGTTAACGAAGAACGCGTAATTTTACACGGTTATGTTATTATGGATAACCACATCCATCTTATTTGGAAACCTACACCATTATATTCTTTAAAGCATACGCAGCTATGCTTTATGAAGTTTACTGCACAACGTATTAAAAGGGATTTGGAACGATACCATACCAACCTATTGCAACACTTTTTGGTGGCTAAAAAAGATAGAGCCTATCAATTTTGGCAACGAAACCCGCTTTGTGTAGATTTATATTCAGAACATATAATAAAACAAAAACTAAACTATATTCATAATAACCCTGTAAAAGCAGGGCTATGTGAGATAGATGACGATTATCGGTTCTCCTCTGCTAGGTTTTATAAAGAGAAAAGTGATGAGTTTAAGTTTTTAACTGATTATAGATAGTATTGACGAAAAGGTTGTTGGTGGAAAACACCAACAAGGGCAAAACCAATAAGGACAAAGTAAAAAACACTTAGAATGAAATCTTTTAAAGACTATTTCTCAAAACAAGCTGGACAC
>NZ_CAXBCK010000082.1:0-4144 GCF_963974425.1 uncultured Marixanthomonas sp. | reverse complement strand
TTACGTTAAATAAAAGCAAACCTTAAAAAGTGAGATGTAATTTCTCTTATTATTAAAGGATATAATAAAAAAGAGCCGCTCAATTAGAGCGGCTCTTTCTGTATAGTGAAATAAATACAGTTTATAAATTTACTTTACTTTCTCTACAATTGCTTTGAAAGCTTCAGGATGGTTCATTGCTAAATCTGCAAGTACCTTTCGGTTCAATTCGATTTCGTTAGCTTTTAACTGTCCCATAAATTTTGAATAAGACATCCCATGTTGGCGTGCGCCAGCATTAATACGTGTGATCCATAAGGATCTAAAATTTCTCTTCTTTGCACGACGGTCGCGGTACGAATACTGCATTGCTTTATCAACAGCATTCTTGGCAATCGTCCATACATTTTTACGTCTTCCAAAGTAACCTTTGGCATGCTTCATTACCTTTTTTCTTCGGGCTCTTGAAGCAACTGAATTTACTGATCTTGGCATAATTTTAATTGTTTTTTGTAGCAGGCGGTCATTTAGACACTTTGGTTACATTAAGTAGCCATACTCCAGGGTTTAAATAATTTGTTTTAACCGGTTAAGCGGTTTACTTCATACGAAGCATTTGCTTAACATTGCTCTCATCTGCTTTATCAACTAAACCATCATGAGTCAATTTAAGCTTACGTTTTTTAGACTTCTTTGTTAAGATATGACTTTTAAACGCGTGCTTTCTTTTAATTTTACCAGTACCGGTAACTTTAAATCGCTTTTTAGCACTGGATTTTGTTTTTTGTTTTGGCATGTCTGCTTCTTTTATCTATTTATTTCACTTTATTTTCAACGCTTTTCCATACAAAAACCAAGACACTTTACTGTCCTGGAAGATGATCGGAATCGAAGCGTGTTATTTCGATTTCTTAGTAGGAGCAAGGAACATAATCATTCGTTTACCCTCTAGTTTTGGCATTTGTTCTACTTTACCAACTTCTTCTAGATCTTGAGCAAGGCGTAATAATAATATTTCTCCTTTATCCTTATATATGATGGATCGTCCCTTGAAAAAGACATATGCTTTTAGTTTCGCTCCATCTTTTAAAAACTTCTCTGCGTGGTTCTTCTTAAATTCGTAATCGTGATCGTCGGTATTTGGACCAAAACGGATCTCTTTTACAACAACTTTTGAAGCTTTTGCTTTTAAAGCTTTTTCTCTCTTTTTTTGCTCGTAGACAAATTTCTTGTAGTCCATCACTTTACAAACAGGAGGCTTGGCATCAGGAGATATCTCTACTAAATCCAGTCCCATTTCTTGTGCGATTTCCAATGCTTTGTTGGTTGGATATACATCCATTTCCACATTGTCGCCTACAAGGCGTACTTCGTCTGCCCGAATCTTCTTATTGATTCGGTGTTGATCTTCTTTTATGACCCTTCTTGGGCCTCTACTTCTTTTTCTTCGTATTGCTATGGCTATAAATTATTATGGTTAAACATTAAAATCTACAATATTATTTTCAATTTCCTTGTTAATTAATTCAGAAAATTCTTCAACGGTCATATTTCCTATATCTCCGTCGCTATGTTTCCGTACCGAAACTGTACCATCTTTTTCTTCCTGCTCACCAACAATGAGCATATATGGTATTTTATTCATTTCAGATTCCCGAATTTTCTTCCCTATGGTTTCATTTCGGTTATCAACAAGGGCGCGAATTTCGTTATTTTCAAGCGAATTTAAAACTTTTTGAGCGTATTTTTCATATTTTTCACTTAAAGATAATATAGCAACTTGCTCGGGCATAAGCCATAAAGGGAAATTACCCCCTGTGTGCTCTAGTAAAATGGCTACAAATCGCTCTAAACTACCAAACGGAGCCCGGTGAATCATAATAGGTCTGTGTAGCTCATTGTCACTGCCTTTGTAAGTTAACTCAAATCGCTCAGGTAAGTTGTAATCTACTTGTATAGTACCTAATTGCCAGCTTCTACCTAAGGCATCCTTCACCATAAAGTCTAGTTTGGGGCCGTAAAAAGCAGCTTCGCCAGTTTCAACTTTATAATCCAATCCTTTTTCTTTTGCAGCATTTAGGATTGCATTTTCAGCTTTCTCCCAGTTTTCAAGAGCACCAATATATTTTTCTGGCTTATCAGGATCTCGTAATGATACTTGCGCAGTAAAGTTTTCAAATCCTAGTGAGCCGAATACATATAACACAAGGTCTATAACCTTTTTAAACTCTTCATCCAATTGATCTGGAGTACAAAATATATGTGCATCATCCTGTGTAAATCCACGTACACGAGTTAAGCCATGTAATTCACCACTTTGTTCGTAGCGGTAAACCGTTCCAAACTCAGCAAAACGCTTCGGTAAATCTTTATAAGACCAAGGTTTGCTATTGTAAATCTCACAGTGATGTGGGCAGTTCATCGGTTTTAATAAAAACTCCTCATCATCGTTTGGTGTTTTTATAGGCTGAAAACTATCTTCTCCATATTTTGCGTAATGACCAGACGTAACATAAAGTTCTTTTTGGCCAATATGCGGAGAAACAACCATCTCGTAACCCGCTTTTTTCTGAGCCTTTTTAAGGAAGTTCTCTAAGCGTTCTCTAAGAGCAGCGCCTTTAGGAAGCCATAATGGCAAACCTTGACCTACTTTCTGTGAAAACGTAAACAATTCAAGTTCTTTCCCAAGCTTTCTATGATCTCTCTTCTTGGCTTCTTCTAATAAAGCAAGATACTCCTTAAGCTCTTTTTGCTTCGGAAAAGTAACGCCGTAAATACGTGTTAATTGCGTATTGTTTTCGTCACCACGCCAATATGCGCCAGCGATACTCATCAATTTTACGGCTTTTACAATACCGGTATTAGGAATGTGGCCGCCACGGCATAAATCAGTAAACGTATCATGATCACAAAAAGTGATGGTCCCATCTTCAAGGTTTTCAATTAATTCAACCTTATATTCGTTATGTTGCTTTTTATAATAATCTAATGCGTCGGCTTTAGAAGATTCTCGCATAGAAAACTCATGCTTTCCACGAGCAATTTCTAACATCTTCTTTTCGATGGCAGGGAGATCCTTTTCCGAAACAGTATGCTCACCAAAATCTACATCATAATAAAACCCTGTATCAATAGCCGGTCCAATTGTTAGTTTAGCACCAGGATACAATTCTTCCAATGCCTGTGCAAGAATGTGGGCAGAAGAATGCCAAAAGGCTTTTTTGCCTTCATCATCTCTCCATGTATATAAAACAAGGCTGCCGTCTTCAGTAAGTGGCGTGCTGGTTTCTACGGTTTCTTCATTAAAGGAAGCCGAAATAACATTTCTAGCTAACCCTTCGCTTATGCTTTTTGCTACATCCATGGGAGTAACGCCAGCATCAAATTCTTTTACACTTCCGTCCGGTAAGGTAATGCGTATCATAGTAAAGTAATTTATTAAGTAACAAAGATACTACTGTTTTAAAAGTCTCACAATATACAAGGGTTTAGTTTTCCTTGAAAATAACCAACATGCTATAATTAGTTTATAATTGTCAATTAATATGGCTTGTTTGTGTAAGAGAAAGGGGGGAGTGTCTCCTTAGGTTTAAAATTTAATATCTCTTAGCGCAGCGGCCCCCATGTCTTTTATGTGGGCGTTCTCTTTTCTTGTAGAAAAAACAAGAAAAGGGCAGGCTTTCGTCAGTCGCTTTTTTAAAGCTATGGAGCTTTAAAAAGAGCTCCAACAAAGACTCAATCCCTAACGCAAAGTAATTCGACCAAAAATTGTATATATATTAAGGTATAAAGGGGTAATAAAAAGCGTGGATTTAATTTCTGTATTAAATTAAAACAAATCAACTACTTAGCTAATCAGGTTAAAAAAACTTTAAAAAAAGGCTATCTTTTATTTGTAGAAGTGGATAAGCAATGTATCTTTGCACCCGCTTACAGAAACAACGTAAGATGTTTTTAAAAGCAAATAACGATCTTTAAAATTCTTGAAAATAAACTTTTAAAAAGTGTTGCAGGTTTAAAAAACTGTTGTACATTTGCACCCGCTTAACGAAGCAATGAAAATTGAATCAAAAAGCAAAAAAACGCTCTTAAAAATATTTTGAAATAAATTTTTAAAAAGTGTTGCAGGTTTAAAAAACTGTTGTACATTTGCACCCGCTTAACG
>NZ_CAXBCK010000081.1:0-4333 GCF_963974425.1 uncultured Marixanthomonas sp. | reverse complement strand
GCAACGCTACAACTCGCCCACTACTGTCGCAGATGTCGTACATAGCGCTGTGTTTGGCCAAAGCTGACAAACATGACCCTGAACGAAGAACAGATAAAAGACATTGCCGAACTGTTGGACAGCGGAATGATCTGCTTTTACCATCTGCCCACGGGAACAATTGATTCGCATCCTGACCCGAACGATCCGTATTTCGACGCTGAACAATGGGAAGACATCATCGATAGAATTGAAAACGACTGGGACAACTATGAACGGTTTGAAAAAATGGAATCATACGAAGGTTATAAGGTGATCGAGAATTTTGCATATTCCTTATCTGATGAGTATTTTAGAGACAAGATTTTGAACGCCATTTCGAGACGAAAACCTTTTCAGAACTTTAAGAATTTAATTGACTCATCTCACTATCGCCAAAACTGGTTTGACTTCAAAAACAAAGCGTATATTAACTTTGTGAAACGACAAATCGAGATGAAAGAAAAATAAAAACCTGGTCAACAATGGCTAAGCTTCAGGCGGGCTGAAGGCTGTCCGCAAGGTTTTTGCTTATCTGCTATCTTTGGTCACGGCAAGACTGACAGGTTAGCGTTTGCAAATCCCACTCGAAATCTTAGCCGAAACCATTGAAAAATGATACTGAATTTTAAATGCATACAAGATTTGGCTATTTATAAAATCAAGTAAATAAGTGAAGACTGAAACCGAAAAATGATAAAAAATAAAAAAGCTAAATGGATTGTAAGGGCGATATTGCTTGTTGGAACAATAGTGTCCTTGTTTTTCGTTCCATGGATTTTGGTAAAGGCCTGGATTTTGCCGCTACCTGATACTGTTCAAGAACAAGTAGATGAAGCAATAGGAAATGGTTTTGACGGCATGATTGTGTATGTTGACCAAGCAGGAAAACCGCCAGAACATTACACTGGTGGTTGGAAAGATAGAGAAAATAAAATACCAGCCGACCCAAAATCATTGTTCAAAATTGCTAGTATTAGCAAGTTATATTCCGCTGTAGCAGCTACTAAATTGGTCAAAGAAAAGCGCTTGTCCTTTGATAAAACACTCGCTGCTTATCTTCCAGAACTTAAAGGTAGGATTGAAAATGCTGAAGAAATTACCTTAAGGATGATGATTCAACACCGTTCAGGTATTCCAAATTTCACAGATAATCCGGATTATTGGGAAAACGAACAAGAAAATGGCCAAAATGCCTTAGATTTTGCTCTCGACCTACCAGCCAGTTTTATTCCTAATGAAGGATATGAATATTCAAACACGAATTATTTATTGCTTCGTAGGATTATGGATGATGTTTTAGGGTATAGCCACCATCAGTATATGAAAGAGAAAATATTGATTCCCTTAGAGCTAAAAAATACCTTTTTTTCGATTACTGAAGTTAATTTAGATGATGTTATGAGTGGATATTATGTAGGTTATGAGGAAGATTTTAAAGCCCGTGAATATGGAATGTTGGCTACAGCAGAAGATGTGGGTATATTCTTGCGAGCCTTAAATGATGGTTCGGTATTTGAGGAGGGAGAAAAGGAAATCTATCCTTACGAATACAACCATGGAGGTTTGGTCGTTGGCTATCAAAGCCTTGCAGAATATCACAAGGATATTGACGCGGTAGTGGTTCAATTTATTAATACCACTGATTTTAATGGTTACGAATGGAACTTATCGGAAATTACAATTAACCGAATTGTAAAAATTATTAAAAAGCAGAACTAGCCACAACAATGTGTATTTTTAGGGAAGGCTATAGAATTACAGCAGATACTGCACTAAGATTAAGTAAGTATTTTGGGAATTCTGCAAAGTTCTGGCTAGGACTCCAAGACGATTATGATATTGAAGAGGAAAAAATATCGAAAGAAGACGAGCTAAATTCAATAAAACATTACGAAAATAAGAACCTTGCCTAACAATGCTATAATTCATTGATTAGCTTATTTACTACAATTCAAAAGTTTTCGTACTTTAGGTCGGCATGATCCCTGCTCGATTTGATTAACATCAAATCTCAGCAACGGAATCATATCCTAACCGTTGTGTGCAACCTGAAAACCCAAGTGACAATTAATGGAATTTGATAAAAATATATTGTCTTTTTTAAAACCAAAGTTATTAGATGAATTAATTAAGAAATCTACCCTTAAGGAATTTTCAAAAGGCACTGAAATTTTAAGAGAAGAACAATATGTAAAAGTATTACCTATAGTGATTAATGGCCTTGTAAAAGTTTATTCTCGATTTGATGAAAAAGAATTACTACTTTATTACATTGAACCAGCTCAAAGCTGCGTAATGACTTTTTATGCTGCTTTAAAAAACACGCCAAGTAAGGTTTTTGCAACAACTGAAGAAGAATCTAAAATTCTTCTAATTCCTATTCAGTATTTACCAAATTGGCTTCAGGAGTATCCAGGTTTTAATGACTTATTTTATAATCAATTTAATTTACGTTATTCTGAGCTTTTGGACACAATTCGTCATTTACTATTGGACAAAATGGATAAGAGACTTTACGACCATCTTAAAAAGAAATCAGATTTAACTAAAATTAATTCCGTTAAAATGAGTCATAGTCAATTAGCAAATGAATTAGGAACTGCACGTGAAGTAATAACTAGGGTTTTGAAAAAACTTGAGACTGATGAAAAAGTTATTCAGAATGCAGGTGAAATAAAAATTATTAGTGAGTGGTGACTACAGTCACTGCATACGTCCATAACACCACATACCTTTGTAGAGCAATAATGCTACAATATTTTATTTTTTAAAAGATGAAAAAAAACATGGGAAGTGCAGATAGAATTATTAGAATAATAGTCGCTGCAATAGTTGGATTTCTTTATTTTACAGGAACAATTTCGGGAACATTAGGTATAATCCTTTTAATTCTTGCAGGAATTTTCGTTTTAACCAGTTTAATTAGCTTTTGTCCTCTTTATGCACCATTTGGTATTCGCACCTGTTCTATAAACAAAAAAGAATAATATCTCTATTGATCACACAATAAATAATCTTGTATTTAAGTTGATAATTGCCCTACAGGATCTACAATTAATTTTATTATTCAAGAGGTAAATATTGGGATAGATAAACATCCAAAGGCTTTGAACCAAAAAAAATAATACTCAAAAACGATATTTATGAAAAAAAGATTTTATGTAAGTATATTAGTAATGCTATGCTTCTATACATTGTCTTCATGTTCAAATAACGACGACGATGGAGGCGTAAATAATAATAGTGAACAATTAGCCCAAGTTGAAAATACTGTTGAATCAGGAACTTGGCGAATAACTAATTTCATAGATTCTGGAGAAAATGAGACATCAGATTTTGCAGGATATAATTTCTCATTTAATTCCGACGGTTCTCTCGTTGCAACAAATGGAACCGACACTTTAACTGGCACATGGTCAGTTACGGACGACAGCAGCAGTAGTGACGATGATATTGATTTTAACATTTTCTTTCCTGTTCTTGATACAAATGATTTTGAGGATTTAAACGATGATTGGGATATTATATCATATACATCTACTAAAATTGTACTTATAGATATAAGTGGAGGAAATGGAGGTACAGATAATCTGACATTTGAAAAAAATTAAGGCAGCACACAACAAAGTAGCCTTACACGAGTACCGGCAACAGAACCAGTAATTCTTTTACCATTCAAAGTCACTTTTTTACCTTTCCCAGTTTTGCCGGACACTTTACTTTTGTAATGTAAATTTTAATTCAAATAATATTCTAAAAGGATACATCATGATAACTGCAGTAACAGTAGCAACAGGTCAATTGGGACAGCTGGTTGTAGAACAACTAAAAATTTCATTTATACGATTGCTTTCCTTGCTCTGCGTACTTTATTTTAATTTGATGATATTTCCAAATGATTTATCAGCGCAAACGAATACTGCAAAAAGTAGTCCTATACAGGTAACAGTTTATAATCCGGATGATTTATATAAAGGCTATCTTTTATGGCATCAATCCGACGAACTGCAAGAAGATGTTGAAAACATTAGTTTGCTTACCGACGAAAACGGGAATGTAATCAACACCTGGAAAACCAATTTAACATCGGGTGGGGCTCCAGCATATCTTTTAGAGAATGGATTATTGATCCGAACGGGTATCTTGAACCCGGAAACATTTAGTGGTGGCAGCATAGCATCAACAAATACTATACAGATTGTTGATACCGAAGGGAATGTCGTTTGGCAATATAATTCTCCTGATCCGGAAAAAATATTCTTTCATGGATACTTCGGTTCGTTTTGTGCCACCCATTTCGGAGTTATAGTGC
>NZ_CAXBCK010000080.1:0-4665 GCF_963974425.1 uncultured Marixanthomonas sp. | reverse complement strand
CATCATCATCAAAAATCGCCGCGTTGCTTGGAAAATCATCACCAATTGGCATATCGCCAGAGCCAAAGGTCCAATCGTGTACACCCGCATCGATAGCAGTTGTCCAGCCATTTGGTATAGAGGCTCCTTCAAATTCTTCTAAAATATTAAAAATACCAGGCTCACCTATACAAGTGATTTCTGGCGCTGTGTTGTCTTCAATAGTAACCGTAGCGGTACACGTTGAAGAGTTTCCTGATTCATCGGTCACTGTTAGTGTTACTGTATTGTCACCTGTGTTGGCACACGTAAATGTGTCCGTATCTAAAGAGTAATTTACAATCCCACAGTTGTCTGAAGAGCCATTGTCAATATCAGCCGGTGTAATAGAAACCGATGACCCACCCATTAAATCTAATGTTAGGTTTTGACACAAAGCCTCTGGGGCTTCCATGTCTGTCACTGTTACGGTAAAATCGCAAGCAACAGTATTTCCATCTGAATCAGTTACACTAAACTCTATTACAGTGTCGCCTGTGGGGAACATAGAACCACTAGCTGGTCCTCCGGTTTGAGTTGTTGTTAATAGTCCATCTTCGGCGTCTATAGCAATTGCATTTGCAAAATTAACTATAGCACTACATTGTCCTGGATCGGTATCGGCCATTAAATCTGTCGGACATTCAATAATAGGTGGATTACCTATAGCTTCTTCACCTACCACGTTCATAACCGCAGCAAATGTACCCCCAAAATCAACTATGCTAGAAGCGCCACAAGGTGTCGATTGCCAATAAGTTGGTGCTGTTTGCCCTTCTGAGTTACCTAAGAAGCCTAGATAATTTGATCCATCTGGACCACCTACAAACAACTCATAGACTAAAAGTTCATTAGACGGAATAATTGCATTTATGGGCTGTGACAATATTGTTAAGTTGTCTGCAGAGGTCACTACTCTATTAGAAGAACCTTGCAACGTTAATGCACTTCCAGGAAATGGGCCAGGCGTAGAATAAACATTTACAGTTACTGTTTTGGGACCAGTTCCATTAAAAAAGAAAATGCCAAACTCCACATCAGTAACTATAAAATCATTCACTATCCCATGGTCTGTTGCTAAATCAAAAGCTCTAAAAAGTGAAGTGTCGTAAACAGAAACCCCATCATTACAACCAAGTGCACTAGTAAGTGATTGGGTTGTATTTTGCGTAATAGTAACGGGTGCTCTTAAACCTTCTTCAAAGTTAATAGGATTACCAATGAATACAGGTTTGTCAAGTTGTTTAACGGGCGATAATTTTAAAGATTGGCTATACCCAATGGGTACAGTCAAAAGTGCTAATAAGATTGTTAGCAAAGTAATTTTTTTCATAATCGTTAAATTTTTGGTTATATCACCAAAAATACGTTAAAATAATTTTAAATCAATATTTTAAAGTTAAAATATTTAACAAAAAAACCGTCATTTAAGACGGCTTTTGATAATTATGTAAGAAAAATCTTATTATTTAATCATTTCATAACTGCGTTTAATAAATGCAGTCATGTCTTCTCCTTTTAAAAGGTTTTTGCTCAGCTTAGCAAGATCCAACGCTTGATTAACCAATCGCTCTTTCTTTTTCTGAGTTTTGGTGTTTAAAATTTCAGAAACTAATTCGTGGTTGGTGTTCACGATTAAATTGTACATTTCTGGCATATTGCCCATACCGAACATGCCTCCACCGCCACCGGTTTTCTGCATTTCTTTCATTCTTCGCATAAATTCAGGCTCGGTAATTACAAAAGGATTACCCTTGCTGTCCATTGCTTCTAATTGTACAGTGAATTTTTCTGAAGGTACAGTTTCTGTTAAAAAGGTTTTGAGCGTTTCTTTCTCCTCATCTGAAAGTTTAGAGATTTGCTCTTCGTCCTTCTTAATTAAATTTTCAACTGGCTCACTATCTACTCGTACAAAGCTTGTATTTTCGTTACTGCTTTCTAGTTTTTGTAGCAAGTGCGAAATAATTGGCGAATCAAGCATTAACACTTCATAGCCTTTGTCTTTCGCATCCTGAATATAACTGTGCTGTTCATCTTTATTTGAAGCATACAGAACGACTAATTTACCATCTTTGTCTGTCTGGTTTTCTTTAATCTTTTCCTGTAATTCTTCAAAAGTAAAGTAATCACCATCTACGGTTGGGTACAATGCAAATTTTTGAGCTTTGTCAAAAAACTTGTCTTCTGTAAGCATTCCGTATTCGATAACAACTTTAATGTCGTTCCACTTTTGCTCAAAGTCTTCCCGGTTGTCATTAAAAAGTGTTTTCAGCTTATCGGCTACTTTGCGAGTTATATAGCTAGAAATTTTCTTAACAGCACCGTCTGCTTGTAGGTAACTACGTGATACATTTAGTGGAATGTCTGGGCTGTCAATTACTCCACGAAGCATCGTTAAAAACTCGGGTACAATACCTTCTACATTATCGGTAACAAACACTTGGTTTTGATACAGTTGAATTTTATCCTTCTGTATGTTCATATCGTTCGTCATCTTTGGGAAATATAAAATTCCTGTCAAATTGAACGGATAATCTACGTTTAGGTGAATGTGAAATAACGGTTCTTCAAATTGCATTGGGTACAACTCTCGGTAAAAGCCATTATAATCTTCTTCTTTTAAGTCTACCGGTTGTTTAGTCCAAGCTGGATTTGGGTTGTTTATAATGTTTTCAACCTCTTTAGTAGGCGCTGGATCATCTTCTTTAGCATCTTCTGGCTTTGGAAGGGTTTCCGTTTTCATACCAAACTTAATTGGGATAGGCATAAACTTGTTATACTTAACCAATAGTTCACGAATACGACCTTCTTCTAAAAATTCAGTTTCATCTTCAGAAATATGAAGGATAATTTCTGTACCACGTACTTCTTTATCAGCTTCTTCTAACGTGAAATTTGGCGATCCATCACATACCCAATGTGCGGCTGGCTCGTCCTTAAAACTTTTGGTAATGATTTCTACTTTGTCGGCTACCATAAACGAAGAATAGAATCCAAGTCCGAAATGACCTATAATTCCAGTGTCGTCACCGTCTTTATCTTTGTACTTTTCGATAAACTCTTCGGCGCCAGAAAAAGCAATTTGGTTAATGTATTTTTCAACTTCGTCTTTCGTCATCCCAATCCCTTCGTCAATAATGCGAAGCGTCTTGTTCTCCTTATCGACTTTTACTTCAATCTTAGGATTTCCGTAAGCAACATCGTTTGCTTCCCCAATATTGGCAAGATGCTTTAATTTAAGTGTGGCATCTGTGGCGTTACTAATAAGCTCCCTTAAAAATATCTCGTGGTCGCTGTATAAAAACTTTTTGATCAGCGGAAAAATATTCTCGACCGATACATTAATAGTTCCTTTACTCATAATATGTATGTTTTGTTTTTTTCTGAAATAAATAAGACAAATAAAGTACCATTCCATAATTTATGACAGCTTGTCATTATGTAAGGAACACGATTCCATAACTACCAAGAAATCATAAACTTTAACAGAACCTTTTGTTTAAACATAAAAATTAAAGGTTAAACGTTTGTATCTTTGAATGGAAAGATTTGTTTGAATTAAAACTCAGTATATCTGTACGTTAAAACAATATAATATGGCAACAAAAAAAACACCTTCAAAAAAGAAAAGTATCACCCGTGATAGTATTATTTCGGCCTATATGGAATACGTTCTAGAGAATGAGCAAACTCCTAAAAGCGTGTATAAGTTCAGTAAGGAAAATGATATGACTGAACAAGAGTTCTATAATTTCTTCGGTTCCTTTGATGGATTGCGTAACGAAATATGGAATACTTTTTTCGATCATTCGTTAAAACTGATACACAAAGACAAAAATTTCGAAGGGTTCAGCAACCAAGAGAAGATGCTTACTTTTTTCTTCACATTTTTTGAAATGCTGACCGCCAACCGTAGTTACGTACTTTTCGCCCTAAAAGAAAACAAAGATATGATGAAGAGCCTTTCGCAGCTTAAAGGGCTTCGAATTAGGGTGAAAGAATTCGCTTCAGAATTAATCAACGAAAAAAACGAAGAAAAAAATCTGAAAATATTAAAACAACCCGTATCCGTATTTTCGGAAGGCGCTTGGTTACAAACTCTCTTTATTTTAAAATATTGGATGGAAGATAACTCGCCTTCTTTTGAAAAAACAGATGTCGTGATTGAAAAATCAGTCCGTGCAATTTTCGATGTATTTGACAATACTCCGTTGGAAAGTGTGGTTGATTTCGGAAAATTTCTATGGAAAGATAAAATGAACTAAATGAAAACACTAGATTCCATTCCCACAGGGAAAATAAAACGCGCCAGTAAGTTAGTTGGTACTGGTGTAAAAGTTGGCGGTAATTACTTGAAATATTACAGCGGAAAACTTGTAAATCCAGATTTGAACAAGGATGCATTAAACGAAAGTAATGCCGAAGATATTTACGACGGCTTAAAAAACTTGAAAGGAAGCGCCTTAAAAGTGGCTCAAATGCTGAGTATGGAAAAGAACATTATGCCCAAAGCCTATGTTGAAAAATTTTCCTTGGCGCAATTTCAGGTTCCGCCATTGTCTGCACCGTTGGTTCGAAAAACATTCAAAAACTATTTTAATCAAACGCCAGAAGATTTGTTCGATACGTTTGATGAAAACTCGGTGG
>NZ_CAXBCK010000079.1:0-4759 GCF_963974425.1 uncultured Marixanthomonas sp. | reverse complement strand
TGCTAGATGCTAGATGCTAGATGCTAGATGCTAGATGCTAGATGCTAGATGCTAGATGCTAGGTAAAACTAAACCTTAACCTGAAATTTCAAACCTAAAATATGAGACTAGTTTTCGCTACCCACAACAAGAATAAATTAAAAGAAGTAAAAGCCTTACTTCCGCATCATATTGAGATATTAAGCTTAACCGATATTGGTTGTAACGAAGAAATTCCTGAAACAGCAGATACCATTGAAGGCAATGCTATTTTAAAAGCAAATTATGTACGAGACAATTATGATTTAAATTGCTTTGCAGATGACACAGGATTGGAGGTTACGGCTCTAAATGGTGAGCCTGGTGTTTATAGTGCGCGTTATGCAGGGGAGGATAAAAGCTCTGAAGCTAATATTGAAAAACTTTTAAAAAATCTCGAAGGTAAAGAAGACCGTTCTGCTCGGTTTAAAACTGCAATAGCGTTAACTTTAAATCATTCCGAAGTATTGTTTTTAGGAATTTGTGAAGGTGAAATTACTACTGAAAAGAAAGGTACGGGTGGATTTGGATACGACTCTATTTTCAAACCAGACGGATGTGATGAAACGTTTGCTCAGATGAAACTAACTCAAAAAAGTGAAATAGGGCATAGGGGAAAGGCCATGCGCCAACTTATTGAATACCTTCGAGAGTGATACTGAATGATTTGCCTTTAGTTTTCGGTAATGTAAAATAACTAGGCAAAAGGACGATTAAGTTAATAGTTAATAGTATCTTTGCCGCTTCAAAAAATCCTCAGGGTGAGGGTTTGTGTTGAAGCGAAGCCCAAGGTTTAATAGTCGTTTGCTTCCAACCAACACGCAAACATTTTTAAACCATTTTATGGCTACATTTAAAGAATTAGGCCTTGAAGAAAACTTGCTTCAGGCTATTACCGATATGGGTTTTGAAACTCCATCGGAAGTACAAGAAAAAACAATCCCTATTTTATTGGAAAAGGAAACCGATATTGTTTCCTTAGCACAAACCGGAACAGGTAAAACCGCTGCGTTTGGCTTCCCAATGCTTCAAAAAATACAAATTGAAAGCAGAACCACACAAGGACTTATCCTTTCACCTACCCGTGAGCTTTGTTTACAAATAACCAAAGAGATAGAAAGCTACGGAAAGCATAAAAAAGGTCTTAATGTGGTTGCTGTATATGGTGGCGCAAGCATTAGCGATCAAGCACGCCAAATTAAAAAAGGTGCTCAAATTATCGTCGCTACTCCTGGTAGAATGAAGGATATGATTGGTCGTGGTATGATCGATATTTCAAAAATTGAATATTGTGTGCTCGATGAGGCAGATGAAATGTTGAACATGGGCTTCTATGAAGATATAACTGAAATTCTTTCACACTCCCCTAAAGATAAAAGCACCTGGCTTTTTAGTGCAACCATGCCAAAAGACGTGGCAAAAATTGCCAAAAAATTTATGCACAGCCCGGTTGAAATTACCGTAGGAAGCAGAAATGTAGGTACCGAAAATGTATCACACGAATACTATTTGGTAAACGCTAGAGATCGATATTTAGCACTAAAACGCTTGGCCGATGCGAATCCTGACATCTTTTCAGTAGTATTTTGCCGTACTAAGCGCGATACCCAGAAAGTAGCTGAACGTCTTATTGAAGATGGTTATAATGCCGCTGCAATACACGGAGATTTGAGTCAGAATCAACGTGATTTAGTGATGAAATCGTTCCGTACGCGTCAAATACAAATGTTAGTTGCAACCGATGTTGCTGCTCGTGGTATTGATGTAGACAATATTACACACGTAATAAACTACCAATTACCTGATGAAATTGAAACCTATACACACCGTAGCGGTCGTACAGGTCGTGCTGGAAAGAGTGGTGTTTCTATAGTAATTGTTTCAAAGAGTGAGCTTAGAAAGATTAAAAGCATTGAAAAAATTATTCAAAGAAACTTTACTAAAAAAGAAGTTCCGAGCGGAATGGAAATTTGCGAAACGCAATTGTTTCATTTAGCCAGCAGTATAAAAAATACAGAGGTTAACCACGAGATAGATGCGTATCTTCCAAATATTAATGAGGTTCTTGAGGATTTCAGTAAGGAAGAGTTAATCAAGAAAGTATTTTCAGTAGAGTTTACTCGTTTTTATAACTATTATAAGAATGAGAAAGATTTAAATTCAGCTGTAGGAGATACATCGGTAGGTAATAGCGAGGACAGTGTTCGATACTTTATTAACATTGGTGGGCGTGACGATTTTAACTGGATGAGCCTGAAAGATTTATTAAAAGATTTACTTAGTTTAGGTCAGGACGATGTATTCCGCGTAGATGTAAAAGATTCATTCTCCTTTTTCAATACCGATAAAAAGCACCAAGAGTTAGTATTGAATATTTTCAACGATTTTAAATTAGATGGTCGTAATATTTCAGTAGAAATTAGCAAAGACGGACGTAATAAAGGAGGCGGAAGAAGCGGCGGAAAAGGTCGTGGAAAAGGAAAACGAGGAGGAAAAAGCTTTGATGGTGGCGGTGGTTCAAAATTTAAAGGAAAAAGCCGTAGAAGAAACGAACGCCCTTCAGGAAAAGGTACAGGAGGAAAACGCAGAAGACGTAATTAACAAATAAATTAGTCCACTTTTGAAACTTTGGCACAGATTTGTCGTCTATTTATGTAAATTTGTTACAATTGCTATGAAAAGACACGTATTACTTTTAGTATTTTGTTTAGTTTCCATTATTGCATTTTCGCAGGATGATACCCCAATTAAAGGTAAAGTTCTTAGCAGTGCAACAGACGACCCTTTGGAAAATGTAAATATTGTTAACTTGAATGAAGTTATAGGTACAACTACCGATAAAGAAGGTGAATTCTCTATTCGCGCTAAAGTGAACGATACCTTGTATTTTAGCTATTTAGGCTATAAATCGATTCGAGTTCGGGTAACAAATGACTGGTTAAAATTTGGTGATATTAAAGTAAAAATGACAGAATTAGGCATTGCACTTGAAGAAGTTGTGGTAAAACCGGTACAACTTACCGGTTATGTTGAGGTGGATGCTAAGATAATTCCGATCTATGATAATTACAGATATCGTATTTCGGGATTAAGTTCTGGTTATGAAGGTGGGAGCAGGCAGCCAGGAGCTGTAAACAAAGTGTTGAGTGCTATTTTTAATCCAGCAGATTTTCTGTATAATGTCTTCGGAAAACGGCCTAAACAGATGCAGAAGCTTCGTAAAATGAAGCAAGATGATGAAATTAGAAATCTGTTAGCTAGTAAATATGATAGGGAAACCTTAATGGCTGTATTGCAGTTGGAACGCGTTGATATTGATGAAATATTGAACAATTGCAGTTATTCTGAAAGTTTTATAAAAACGGCTAACGATCTTCAAATATTGGACGCTATCAGTGAATGTTACGAAGAATACCGTGTTTTAAACAGAGAAAAGGGTTGATTTAGCAAGTTGTTATGAAAATTCTGAAATAAGTTTATTTATCTTGAACTTTTTCAGAAACCGTAACACTTCTTATGAAACAATTTGTAGACCAACAAAGAGCTTTTTTCAATACCCAAACTACAAAAAATATATCTTTTAGAATTAAACAGCTTGACACGCTACAAGCTGTTTTAAAAGAAAATGAAACGCTTCTAAATGAAGCTATCTTCGCAGACTTCAAAAAATCTGAATTTGACACCTATGTAAGCGAACTGGCTTTGTTGTACAGCGATATAAAAGAAGCTAAAGGCAATATAAAGAAATGGTCTCGCCGAAAACGAGTTTCTACTAATTTATTAAATTTTCCAGCCAGCAGTTACATCATTCCTGAGCCATTAGGCGTTTGCTTAGTAATTGGCGCATGGAACTATCCGTATCAACTTTCTTTTGCACCTGTTGTAGCAGCTTTAGCTGCGGGAAATACAGTGATTTTAAAACCTAGTGAGTTGCCTTCAAAAACAAGTGAGGTGATAGCAAAATTGGTTAATAAAAATTTTGATCCCAATGTATTTAAAGTAATTGAAGGCAGCGTTTCTGAAACTACGGAGCTTTTAAAACAAAATTTTGATAAAATATTCTTTACTGGCAGTACCAAAGTAGGGAAGATTGTCTATAAAGCAGCAGCTGAAACTTTGACACCCGTTACTTTAGAAATGGGGGGTAAAAGCCCCGCGTTTGTTACCGAGGAGTGTAACCTTAACATGGCGGTAAAACGAATGATGTGGGCTAAGTTTTTAAACGCAGGCCAAACCTGTATTGCTCCAGACTATGTGATGGTACATGAAAATGTGAAGAAAGAATTTTTAGAACTTGCGAAAGCAGAGATTGAAGCAGAACACTTTCAATTTGAAAATGATAATTATGTTCAGATTATCAACAACGATAATTTTGAAAGGCTTGAAAAAATGATACAACCTAATCAAGTATATTATGGCGGAAACATGGACAAAGAAAAACGCTATATACAACCTACGATACTTCAGAATGTTTCATTTGAAGATCCTGTTATGCAAGAAGAGATTTTCGGCCCTATTTTACCGGTGATTGGGTATGATAATATAGATAAAGCAATTACTGAGGTGCGAAAATTTCCGAAGCCATTGTCTTGTTATGTCTTTACCAAGGATAAAAAAGCAAAACATAAAATATTGAATGATATTTCATTTGGTGGAGGAGCAATAAATGATGCTGTGATGCATATTTCGAATCCCAAACTACCTTTTGGTGGCGTAGGGCAGAGTGGAATAGGTAACTACC
>NZ_CAXBCK010000078.1:0-5408 GCF_963974425.1 uncultured Marixanthomonas sp. | reverse complement strand
CTTAATAATAATTATTTATCGAATTTTAAGGTGTCCTAAAAAGGGGAAGCCTACACCCTAATTACGGTGTCGATTTTGATCTTGAGGACTGTGATCATATTTTAAGAATCGAAACTTTTAACCAAGCATTAGACAATGATGCTATTATAAATATCGTTCAAAAACTAGGTTTTGATATTGAAATTCTAATAGATGAAATTGCTATTTTAAATGTTTAAAATACTATTATAATGGCATATACAAATAATATTTCAAGACTTTCCCGCTTAACAGCCATTCATTTAAAATTACAGTCCAATGTATACGTATCTGTAGCACAACTATCTAAAGAGTTTAATGTTAGCAAACGAACTGTTTATAGAGATTTATTGGCCTTAGAACAAGCCAATGTTCCTATTGTGGCTGCGGAGGGAAAAGGGTATACGTTAATGGATGGATACAAGATTCCTCCTGTAATGTTTACAGAAACGGAAGCAAATGCACTCATTTTTGCCCAAAAGATGATGGCAAAGACCAAAGATGAATCTCTGATAAATGAATTTAATAATGCCATAGATAAAGTAAAAGCAGTATTACGAAGTGAAGAAAAATCAAAAGCCGATTTTTTAGCCAATAGAACGTTTATAGGAAAGAATTGGCAAAATAAGAAAACAAGTAAGTTCCTTTCTATAATACAACGTGGGTTGACAAACTTTAAGGTATTAAAAATAACCTATAAAAAAGAGACTGACGTAGAACCCATTCCTCGTAACATAGAACCTTTTGCTATTTACCATAGTTTTTCAGAAGATTGGATTGTAGTAGCTTGGTGTAGATTGAGAAATGAATTTAGAAATTTTAGAATAGATAGAATCAAAACCATTATTAGTTTACCCGAAAATTTCACTCCACACAAAATGACAATGGAGGAATATGGTGAAATCCAACGGAAAAAATATGTAGATGGAAATGGTTTATATGATAAAAACGAATAAAATGATAATCGTAAAAGTAACGTACACCGTAAAACCTGAATTCGTTCAGAAGAATCAAGAAAACATTAATTTGTTTATGGCTGATTTTAAAAAATTGAATACAAACGACTTTCAATATGTATCCTATTTGGGTGGAGACGGAAAAACCTTTGTCCATCTATCACATTATAAAAATGAAGAAATTCAAAAACATTTACTTCAAATTCCCTCATTTCTTTCTTTCCAAAAACATCGGGATGAGAGCGGTTTGGAAGGTGCACCGCAAATTGAAGTAATGCAGCTAGTTGCAGCTTCTCAAGATTTATTTAAACATTAAATAAAAACATTTAGGACGCTATTGATAGTTGAGTAAACCGAGAATACATGAATAGCCAAAATTAATTTTAAAGAAAACAAGAATGGAAAATATCAAATTACGAGGACTTGCCACCATTAGTTTTTATGCCGACAACCACGAAGAAGCAAAAAAATGGTACAGTGAAATTTTGGGAATGGAACCTTATTTTAACGTTCCTGGCTATTCGGAATTTCGACTTGGTGATTATCAGCACGAACTCGGAATTATTGACGGAAAGTACGCACCGAAGAATTCGATGAAAGAAGTTGGTGGAGCAATTGCTTATTGGCACGTTGACGATTTACAGGGAACACTTGACCTGTTGATCTCAAAAGAAGCAAAGCTGTATGAGCCAATTACCGACAGAAGCGGTGGAAAAATTGCCTTTGTAACAGCTTCTGTAATCGACCCATTTGGAAACGTTCTTGGTATTATGACAAACAATCACTATGTAGAAACGTTGAAGAAAAGACAGTAGAAAATGGAAATGAAAGATGGAAAACCAACCATATACTGTAAAACAAGAAAGGAATGGCGAAAATGGTTAAGCTACAGAAGAAGCGGTATTTTTTGGGTGGATTGATAGCCTTTGCAAAAAGCGAGATGATGAAAGTTATTATTTGACATTTACACCTCGAAATCCTAAAAGAAGCAATTGGAGCGATAGTAATATAGAACGTGCCGAACGAATGATTGAGCAAGGGTTAATGGCAGAAAGTGTTCTGAAATTTATAAAGATCCCAAAAGTAAAAGGTAAATGGAAGTAAGCATTAGAAAGCAGAACTAACCACGCTCTCAAAAAAAAACCAAAAAATAATTGCGCAACCAAATAACTGCATTTATATTTGCAGTCAAATAACTGCGTAATGAAATTAAGAAGAGACGTTTTTCAAGCCATAGCCGACCCAACAAGAAGAACAATTATCACATTGGTAGCAGCAAGTGCAATGACTCCTAGTGCTATTGCCGAAAATTTTGACTATTCCAGACAGACTATTTCCAAACACATTCAAATTCTTACCGAATGTGAATTATTGAAGCAGGAACAAAAGGGAAGAAAAATATACTATGAGCTTAACCCTAACGGTATGAAGCAAATAGCTGATTTTATTGAGCCTTTTAGAAAAATGTGGGATGACCGATTTAATTCCTTGGAAGCTGTTATGAAATCGAAGATTCACGAACACAAAAAATAAAATGAACAAACAGTGAATAAACATAATCAATCAAATACAAAATAAACAATGGAGCAAAAAACTAAAATCAATGCCACAGAAGGGAAGCAAGAATTAACTATCACAAGGGAATTTGACCTTCCAGTAGAATTAGTCTATGAAGCATATGCCAAAGCCGAATTGGTCTCACAGTGGATGGGAACAAGAGTGATAAAGTTTGAAAACAGAAACCACGGAAGTTACGCGTTTGAAACCTCACACGAAGGGAAGGTAATGTTCAAAGCCAATGGAACCACACATAAAGTGGTGCCCAATCAGCAAATCGTTAGAACTTTTGAAATGGAAAATATGTCAATAGGTGTACAATTAGAGTTCTTAAATTTTGAAAAAGTTACAGAAAACAAAAGCCAGTTAACCATTCAGATAATCTATAAATCAGAAAAACACAGAGCTGAACAATTAAAATTACCATTTGCCTATGGCTTGAATAGGGCTCACAATAAACTAGAACAAATAATAACGCACTCAAAATAACTCATTATGAAAAAAAGAAACAAAATAATCTATTGGATTGCCACCATTTGGCTTTCCTTGGGAATGCTTTCAACCGCAATTGTCCAAATAATAAAAATGGAAGAAGAAGTGGAAAATATGACTACTTTAGGGTATCCTACTTATTTACTGCCAATCCTTGGTGCGTGGAAAATTTTAGGTGTTTTAGCAATCCTTATTCCTAAATTCCCTGTGCTAAAAGAATGGACTTACGCAGGGTTTTTCTTTGTAATGTCAGGTGCTATTATCTCACACGTAACGGTTGGAGATGAATTAATAACACTTTTTGGACCGACTTTACTTTTGATTCTTACAGGAATATCCTGGTATTATAGACCAGCAAATAGAAAATTAGAAAAACAATAAATATGGCAGATTTAAAACCTAAAACAGTTGATGAGTTTATAGACAATTCACCAGAAGAAGCACAAGAGGTAATGATAAATCTTAAAAAACTTATTGAATCTACGGCACCAAAAGCCGAAGGTGGCATCAGTTGGAATGTGCCAATTTATAAATACAAAGGCATTCTTGCAGGATTTTCCTTGGCTAAAAAACACGTGAGCTTTGGTATTGACTCATTAACTGAAGAAATACGTAAAATATTGGAAGAAAAGGGATATAAAACAGGTAAAAAGACCATTCAAATAAAATTTGACCAAGATATTCCTATAGAAGAATTTAAGTTATTGATTCAAGAACAGGCTAAGCGCAACAAATTATAACATCAGATGGAAATTAAAGAACATTTAAAAAGTGGGACTAAAATCGCAGAAATTATTTCAAACGAAATTATAATTAAAACCACAGAAGATGCCCTGAATGTAATGGGAAACATCTAGTATCAAGGTTTTGATAAAATGATGTTACATCAAAAGAGTAGTACACCAGCATTTTTTGATTTAAAAACCAAGTTGGCAGGAGATATTCTTCAAAAGTTCGCTCAATATTAAATGCGTTTAGTTATCATAGGGGATTTTTCATTGTATACTAGTAAAAGTCTAAAAGCCTTATCTACGAAAGCAATAAAGGAAAACAAGTTATTTTTCTGTCTTCAATAAAAGAGGCGTTGAAAACTGTAACATAAGCAAGTATTATATCTATTTTAATCCTTCAAGATAAAAAACAAAAACTACCGCCAATAACCTATCCTATGGCACTAGCTCAATTGTCTATTTTTTTTAATTCAATACCATATAACTTGCTCCGCGTCCTATACTGTCCCAATGAAATTAAATAAGGGAAGCTTTATTGCTCCACAGAAACAACCTGCAATCCCACAGCCTTTTTCCCTCTCATAACAACAAACTGTCCGCCCACTTCTTGATAAAACTTCACCCCAAGCAAAGCAATAGCCGTACCGGGTAGGGAAGGAGCCGGAGCTTGCAAGCTAAAGGTGTAATCCGTAAAGGAAGTAGTGATATAGGTTGGAATACTTTGGGTGAGTTCATAGGCGTTGGTTTCAAAATTAAAATGCAACACGCCTAACGTAGACGCCATATGTGTCGCCCCACTCGGGAAAGAGAGTTGAGACACATCAAAATCTGTCACCGTAAACGTCCGAGTGTTCGCATCATAATCGCTCGTTCCCGGTATATAAGAAGCCACGTCACAAGAAGGCGTGAAACCAAAATCTTGCAACAACCGCCGCCCCCGTACCGTTTGCATCCCTCCATACACACTACGATGTCCGCGAGCACTTACAGCATCTAAATCCTTAATGCTCATAAACAAAGACATCAAACGCCCATGAAGTGTCCCGTCTTTATGAATACATAAAAACGGACGCAAGGACCGATAAAAATATTTTTTGGTCCGCGAACAACGCCCAAACTCAGAGCTATTTTCCCGCACCCGTCGCATACTGGGCTTGGTCTTAATAGCGTGACCGTTAAACCCACCACCAGCTTCGCGTGCACGATGATCGCCATGTGAATGATACAAATTAAGCCCCCCAATCGTACCAGATAATTTAATAATCCCTGTCTGTTTTGCCATAATGAACTGATTTTTAAAAGCTAATGTAAACCAATAATTTATAAAAAACAAATGGATATAGTGTATCTATAGCGTATGTATAGCGTATATGTAGCGTATCTATAGCGTGTTTATAAACATCTATTTACTACTCCCCACTCAATGAATCCTAAACCTATCAGGTCGAGTGAATTTGAAGATGCACCATCAAGCTTCAAATTTGGATCGAGACCCACAACTTCCCACTGCCAACTTCCCACTTCCCACTGCCTACTGCCTACTGCCTACAGCCAACTTCCCACTGCCTACTGCCTACTGCCTACAGCCTACAGCCAACTTCCCACTGCCTACAGCCTACAGCCAACTTCCCACTGCCTACAGCCTACAGCCAAC
>NZ_CAXBCK010000077.1:0-5657 GCF_963974425.1 uncultured Marixanthomonas sp. | reverse complement strand
CGGTAGCAAAAAATGGAATGATGAACGAAGGCATCAACAGCACTAAATTAGGCTTAAAAGGAATTCCGGCTTTTTCAGAAGAACTACAAATTACCCGTGACCTTTATATTTTGGAATATACTGGCGGGAAATTACACATCCCGACCATTTCTACTAAGAAGTCGGTTCAGCTAATTAAAAATGCTAAAAAGCAAGGATTGGATGTAACGTGTAGCGTTTCCATTTCAAACCTGTTGTTGACGGACGATCTCTTGGAAGATTTCGATACGCACTACAAATTATTACCGCCATTACGCACCAAAGAAGACACAAAAGCCTTGCTAAAAGGTCTAAAAGACGGTGTTATTGATGGTGTGACCAGTGATCACGATCCTATTGACGTAGAGCACAAAAAAACAGAATACGATCACGCCTACTTTGGAAGCATCGGGCTGGAATCTTGTTTTGGAGCCTTGCGGAGTTTGGTAGATACCGAAATAGCAATCAAAGCTTTAAACCAGTTGAAAAACAGGTTTGGAATAATTTCTGAAACAATTGAAGAAGAAAACAAAGCCAACCTTAGCTTCTTTAACCCAGATAAAACCTGGAGCTTTTCAGAAGCTGACATCACTTCTACTTCTAAAAATTCAGCATTTTTATACCAAAAATTAAAAGGAAAAGCATACGGCATTTTTGCAAACAATAAACTAGTACTAAAGAAAAATGGATAATCTCTCTGCAAAATCCAAGGCGATTATTGCTTACCTTACCTTTATAGGGACCTTAATTGCTTTTTTTATCAATAAGGAAAATAAACACGAGTTTACCACCTGGCATATTAAAAATATGTTTGGGTTGTTGTTGTTATTGATTATTTCGCAAGTAACGCAAGCTTATATTGATTTGTTTTTTGGAGAAATATTGTGGTTTATCGCTTTCTTTCTATGGGCATTTTCCTTGGTAATGGCCATTTTAAATAAAAAACAGGCCATTCCCTACTTCAGTGAGAAATTTCAAGAGTGGTTTACTTTTTTAGATTAGATATCCTATCTTTATAAGGTATTAACAACTAATCACTTAAAATCATGGAACAGACCACAACTGACAATGGTAAAACCATTGCAATTATAGCCTATATTACCCTCATAGGTTGGATTATTGCATTGGTCATGCACAATAACAACAAAACAGCCTTGGGCGCCTATCACATTAGGCAAATGCTCGGCATTATGCTTCTTGGTCTTGCATTATCGCTGCTTGGATCGTTACTGGATATTTATATCCTTTCTGTAATTCTTAATATAGGGGTTTTGGTTTTATGGGTTTTAGGGCTCATAGCTGCCATACAAGGTGAAAAGAAACCTGTCCCCTTATTGGGCGAACAATTTCAACAATGGTTTGCTGGAATAGGATAAAATTATATTTCTTTTAAAATTAGCCAATTTTATACGCTCACAACTTTAGTATGAAACTGGCTTTTTTTATTTTTGTAACCTATGGAAAAACAGCAGTTGCAACTTCAGCATAATTTTAAACCCGCTTCAACTTCTTCGGAAAAACCACCTGTAATTATTATGTTACACGGTTTCGGAAGTGATGAAAACGATCTTTTTTCATTTGCAGGCGAACTGCCCGATACCTACACCATCATTTCCTTAAAAGCGCCTATCCCAATGCAACCCTACGGAAATGCTTGGTATAATATTTATTTTGACAATACCGATGGTAAATTCAGCGACACCAAACAAGCCATTGCCTCTCGGGATCTTATTGTGAATTGTATTGATGAGATTATTGAAAAATATAACATAGACCAAGACAACGTTACGCTGTTAGGCTTTAGCCAAGGCACTATTTTAAGCTTTGCCGTAGCACTTAGTTATCCTGAAAAAGTAAAGAATGTTATTGGGTTGAGCGGTTACATTAATGAAGAAACATTAAAAAATGGCTATACTGAAAAAGATTTTAGCAAGTTGAATATATATACCTCTCACGGAAGTGTAGATCAAGTAATCCCGGTAGAGTGGGCACGAAAAACAAAACCCTTTTTAAAGAATTTAGGAATCGATGCTGCCTATTCTGAATTCCCCGTTGGTCACGGCGTTGCCCCGCAAAACTTTCAAGAACTTAAAGAATGGCTTGCTAAAAGGTAGTAAAGCAAGAACGACATTAAAATAACCAACAACGCCCCACTCTCGCTTAAAAACTTATATTTGTCTAAATCACCTTACATTCGATTATGGACAAAGACTTCTGGTTATAGCTAAAAGACCCCTACTACCCTATCGATCTTAACTTACACCTTGAAAACCTACTATAAACGCTGTACTTGAAAGATATTGCATCAGGAAGTAATTTTTGATGTTTGTGCAACATAGTACAGTTCCAGCTGTGCTTTCTTTAGTAGCTATGCTTGTTTATTAAATATAATACGTTATAACCCTATTATAAGTTTGCTATAACCATATTATAACCACGCTATAACCTATATTTAATTATTTAGTATATTTACTTTAATTATTTTAATTACAACGGGTTGTATTCATTTTAAAATTTGGTTGTTATGGCAAAGCAAAAAGGTATTGTTCCATTAACGGGAACTATAGGAGGGATTAATTTTTATTACTTAAATGGAAAACCAGTGGCTCGACGGGCCGGAGGTGGTTTTAATGGGAAGGCCATTAAAGAGAAAGCCAGTATGCAGCGTGTGCGGGAAAACGGGAGTGAGTTTGGGCATTGTTCGCAGGTGAATAAAGCATTTCGACGGAGTTTGTACCCTTTCTATGCCGGACATACATTTACACATTTTCACAGCCGATTGATGACGTTGTTCACAAAGTTAAAAGATCTGGACGCAGCACATGATCGTGGAAAGCGGCGCGTAGCTAACGGAGTTGCCACCAACTCTGGTAAAAAGTTATTGCAGCGCTTTACCTATACGCCAGCTTGCCCTTTAAACAAGGTATTGCCTTTTTCGTACCAGTATATTGCAACCAACCATAGTTTACATATTCCAGGTCTAGATTCTTCACAGGTACATTGGGTTAAGGGAGCTGATCTACTTTCTATTACGCTGGGGGTTTTAGTCTTTGATTTTGAGACGTTGGCTTTTTCCTTATTTGAAAGTGAACCGATTTGGTTAACCCCTGAGACAGTGAAACAAGATTATAGCTTATCCCCTACCCAAGCTATTCATGGGACCGGTGTAAGGATTGCCTTTTTGGGTATACGGTTTTATCAGCTTGTAAATGGGGAGCGTTATGTGTCACATGGCAATGATGCTGTTGGATTTGGGGTGGTGGGAATAGCATAACTACTTTTTAATTGTATATACAGATATTTTTATTAATTAAACAAACATACAAGTCTACAGCCGTTCCCGAAAGACCTCAAAGGAAACCCGAACAAAACCCTTAAAATTTAGAGACATGTTTGCATTTATCGTCAAATGAATGCAATTGTTTTTAAAGGTCGTCAATTATTTTTATCTGGTTGCAATAGGTATCAGGTTCAGTCATCTATCTTCAAACGCCGTCATTTATTTACACCAAAATCATTAAAAATCTGACAATAATATTTTTAATAAGTTTTGTTTTTATCATTTCAGAAGAGAAAAACAGGTTTTTATGTTTTGTAGGAAGAAAAGTGTTTATCCTACAAATCCATACACTATCTGTGGAGTATTTGTGGAGTTACCTAACTGTAGTGGAAGCTACATTACTATGATCCGTCCTAAAATAACTATACAGGTTATTAAATAAATCCTGATATAATTATACAGCTATCCTTGTTCATCCTAAAGCAAAATGTGATAGTTTAGGATTTTTATTTATATTTGAAGGTACTACTCCCCTCTATTTTTGTATTTAAACCTTTTCTAGGCTTAGAATGTTTCTTCTGTATGAAAAATGCAGTCTTTCATATTAAATTAACAGAAGCTATATATCATGGCCATACTTGTTATTTTATTCATTTCAACTCTATGCTTGCACAAAAGACTGTTGTTGCCAAGCTAAACTATTTTCAATGGAGCGAACATTACAAGCAATATTATGTGTTAAAAAAGTATAAGGCATTGCACGTTTTGTTTTCTGAATTAAGAGAATTGAGTTGTTATGTAGATTATTCTGAATTGCTTAAAACACGAAGGCCCAAACCTAAACAGATAAAGAAAGCAATACAACTACCAAACATAGCGGATGATACAAACCAAAAGTTAAATCAATTTGAGCGGTGGATGTTTGAAAAGCGTCTTTCAAAAAATACGATATATACCTATAAAGGTGTAACCGCTTTATTTTTACGTTATATGCAACTAAAAAAAGCAGAAAATATCAATGCGTTATGGGTTCAGCGTTTTAATCATGATTATGTTATTGTAAGGAATTACTCCGTTTCCTATCAAAATCAATGCATTAATGGTATAAAAAAATATGCTGAATTTTGTGGCATCGATATTCATTTAGAGTCGCTAGAAAGGCCGCAAAAACCTAAAAAATTACCTGTGGTGTTGACCAAACAAGAGGTGAAAAACATATTAGATGTTACTCACAACATAAAACATAAAACTTTATTAGCTTTACTCTATAGTGGCGGTTTACGCATTGGTGAAGCACTATCTATGCGTATTACAGATGTGGACAGTAACCGAGGGTTGCTTTTTGTGCGCAGTGCTAAGGGGAAAAAGGATCGATACACCTTGCTTTCTACTACAATATTAACATTGTTACGCCAGTATTATAAACAATATAGACCTAAAAAATATTTGTTTGAAGGGCAAGATGGTGGTCTTTATAGCAACAGTAGCGCCCGTGTGTTTTTTTTACAATCAGTTAAACGCGCCGGTATTACCAAACAAGGTGTTACGTTACATACATTGCGACATAGTTTTGCAACTCATTTATTGGAAAACGGAACAGATATACGCTATATTCAGGAACTATTAGGACATAATAGTCCAAAAACCACCATGATCTATACCCATGTTACTGAAAACAGTTTAAAAAAGATTAAAAATCCGTTAGATGAGATTTAATAAAAATAATTATATTGAAAAATATTAAAGAGCATATACTTTCTATATTTAAAAATATGAACACATTAAAAACACAAAACCTGCTCATAGCATGCCAAATTGGTTTGATAAGAGCATAAAAGGTGTTCATATAAACTAGTTGTGCATAATATGAAAAACCAAATATTGAGAAAAATAATACTAATCGGAATTCTGATTTTCACCTACTCTTGCGGAATAAATAAAAACGTAAAATCTGACTCAAATTCGGAATTACCAAAAGAACTTTTTCAACGCTGGAAATTGAATTACGGAATAGCAAACGGAGAAAAAATAAGCGGACTTCCAAAATCACCAAGTAATGATTATGAATTCAAGCGGAATGGAGAATATCTTCTTTTCAACAAAGATGAGACTTTTATGACTGGAACTTGGGAATATAATAGTGATGAAAAAACAATTTACACAAAACGTGACGATGGAGAATTAAATGGAAAAATAACGGATTTAAAAGCGGAAAGCATAACTCTAATTCCAGCAGGAAAAGCTGTTGAGGGAACGCCTTTTGCTAACTTTCGATTTTATTACATACCGAAAAACAAATAAAATACTATGCACAATAACTAAGCATTCGTGTGGTCGGTACGACCGAACATGAATGCCT
>NZ_CAXBCK010000076.1:0-7183 GCF_963974425.1 uncultured Marixanthomonas sp. | reverse complement strand
TGTATCAATGCCACAATTATCTGTAGAACCATCGTTGATATCAGAAGCTTTAATAGAAGCTTGTCCATTAGCATCAAGCTGCACGGAAAAAGGAGCAGCGCAGTTAGCAGTTGGATTAATAGTATCTTCAACAGTAACTGTAGTAGTACACGTACTGCTATTTCCATTAACATCGGTTACGGTTAAAGTAACGGTATTATCACCAACGTTCGAACAATCAAAATCAGTAATATCAATACTAGTTGTATCAATGCCACAATTATCTGTAGAACCATCGTTGATATCAGAAGCTTTAATAAAAGCTTGTCCATTAGCATTAAGCTGAACGGTAAACGGAGCCACACAATTAGCTACGGGAGGTGTTAAATCTGTTAAAATTACATCAAACGTACATTGTACTGTATTTCCATCTCCATCATCTGCTGTTAGCGTGATGGTTTGTGTGCTAGAAATGGTTGTTCCTGGAGCTGGCACTTGCGTTATAGTAGGTGTGCTACATCCATCTGTAGCTGTTGCTAAACCAGTATAATCTGGTAATGTAAATTCACAGTTAGTATCTAAAGTTTCATTTTGATCACTAGGACATGTTATAACTGGAATATCATTGTTTATTGTCACTGTTTGGTCTTTAGTATTAGGACAAGGACCTCCAGTTGTATAAGTTATGGTATATGTATTAGCAGTACTATTAGAAACATCTATTGTTCCTGTGGTTGTATTAATAGAAAGTCCTGCAGGAGTACTACTAAAAGTACCTCCTGTATCTCCTGTAATTGTAGGAATAGGATCAGTATTATTTGTACAGTAACTATTGGCATTATATGAAAATGAAGCGTCTTCATATACGCCTAGTTTTGGTAAAATTTTTAAATCTATATCTATACCATAAACAGATAAGAGTTTTTCGTTTCCATAACCAGTAGTAGTAATACTATTAGACCCATCTCCGTTCCCTTGTCCATTTGTATTAGCCGCTATTATCAATTGATCTGTGTCATCTCCGGGATGCATGGTTACCCCTACATAGAATCTACTTGTGGTTGGTACAGGAGAAGTGGGCAAAACTACAGTAATATCTTTAAAATTACTAGAAGGAAGATTAAACTGTGAAGCAGAAATCCCTGTAACTCCACCTACCAAAACACCAGGCTTTCCTGCATTATCATCATATACTTGAACGTCAAACTCAATATTGTTATTATCATCAATAATAACTCCTAACCCCATTTGTACAGCGCCTACTGGAGTAACTCCAGGATTTGGAGAAGTATGTCCTTCATAAATTGTTTTTGCATCTGTAGGGTTTGTAGAATTTTCGGGATCAGGTATCCCAGTTAAACGAGCACTATTATAATTATATATTAATGAAGTTGGAGTAGGATTTTCCCATTCAGCTGAAAGAAGGTCACATTCTTGTGCGTTTCCTTCAGCTACTCCTCCTACTAAACATACTAAGACTAGTATTAACTCTTTTTTTAATTTTAATAGAATGAACTGTAATATTTCTATAATGGTTTTCATATTATTATTTGGTTTAGTTACGTGTGTAAAAGTAAGATATTTCGTAGGTGTTTGAAATACGTAATACTACGTAAAAAATTGACTTATAAGGGTGTGAGGCTAATTAAAGTAAAGTAATTAGCTTGTGAGAATGAAGTTTAAATCCCAATTACATAAGAGGAGTGTGCTACTTTTAAAATTCATTTTGATACACCTCCTTAACCTCCCTCAAAAAAATATAAATTCTTACCATAAAAAAAGCCCAGAGACATCACACTCTGGGCTTAACCATAAAAACTAGTAGTAACTAGTAACTTATAAACTAGTTCTAGTATTTAATCAACAATGTTAATTTAACTCATAGGCTAAAGTATAGCTATTAACCTATTACTGCAATACGTATAATTACGTAATTTTTGTAGAATGAATAGAAGACGTATTGTTAAGCCGGTGTTTTCGATACAAAATTGCAGTCTTTCGCGTCTGCAATTTCAGTCAAACATCTTTGTGTTAGTCTCTTTGCGACGCTATGCTGAGTTTTATTGAAGTAGGGGAGGAACAAGCATGTCCCTTTGAGGCGGTGTATTGAGTTTATCGAAGTAAGACTTTAGGGGTGTAACTCAGAAAGCTCATTAACCTTTTCCCCAATAATCATTTCTACTGAAAACATATCTTTTTTTACTTCAAAATCAGTGAAGCGAAGAAAGGAGAGTCCGTGAGACTCTAATATCCCTTGACGAGAAATATCGTAATCATATTTGTACTCGTGGCTATTCCCATCAATTTCAATAGCTAGATGTAGTTCATGGCAATAGAAATCAACTATATATTCTAACAATGGAACTTGTCTATGAAATTGTACACCAAAAGAACGATTCTTAAGAAGTTTCCATATAATAATTTCAGTGAGTGTGCTATTCTTCCGAAGATGCCGTGCATACTCTTTTAGCTTAGGATTGTATGGAATTATTCTGTTTCTCATGGGTGTATAGCAAGATAGTGAAAAATATAATTGTGTAGAACACCCCCGTAGCCCCCCTCAAGGGGGGAGTGAAACAAGCATGTCCCCTTGAGGGGACTTTAGGGGTGTTTACAACGTTTTGTTTTTCAAATTCACAAAGTAACACCCCCCGTAGCCCCCCGCAAGGCGATGTGCTGAACTTGCCGAAGTAGGGGAATTAATAAAACTCTACCCTCTAAATTCTCTTCTCTCTTAGTAAGAAACATCTATATTTGTGTAGCACTATTATCTATTAAACTAAACCAGAACACCATGAACACTAACAAAGAACGCGCAAAGGACTTTTTACTATTGGCTGCCAAAGGGAATTCACGAGAGGCGTTTAAGCGGTATGTGGGTAATCCTTTTAAACATCATAATGCATATTTTAAGGGAGACGGACATACATTAATGGTTGCTATGGAAGAAGCTGCTATAGACCAACCCAATAAGGTCTTCGAAATTCAACGGGCACTAGAAGACGGTGATCTGGTTTCCATCCATTCCCGCATTAAACCACAGGATAGCCCCGAAATGGCCGTGATGCATATCTTTAAGTTTCAAGATCAAAAAATTGTAGAGCTTTGGGACTTCGGACAAGCCGCCCCAGATACCATGGTTAATGAAAATGGGATGTTTTAGGTGGTAGTCGTTAGTGAGTAGTTGTAGGCTCTCGATTATTTACATGCTATACGCTTTTTTTTATTCTCTCTTTTCTTCACTATTTTTTCCTGTTCTACAATTCATTTACTGCTTGCAATGTTTATCTTTGCAGCTATAAAAATGACCTTCTTTAATTAGCAATATGAAGCAATCTGGTAGCATACTGTTACTTACTTTTTTTTGTTTTTCCATACTGCGCCCGCTTACACCTTATGCTGATTATTACTTAAATTACGATTATATCGCCAATGTATTGTGTATCAATAAGGAAGAGCCAGAAATGCAGTGTAACGGAAAATGTCATTTAACTCAAGAACTTTCCAAAGCGAATGACGCGACTAACCCAAATGATAAAAGTATTCCGCATATTGAATTTGATAAATACCCTATAATTTGTCAAACTTTTACAGGAATGATCTTTTCTTCTTCTTCGGAAGTAAAACCATTTTTTCAAACGTATTGGTTTTCCGTAAAGAAGTATTCCCTCCAACCTGATACACCCCCTCCACAAGTGTCTTAAATTACCTTCGTCTGTTTCCGAAGTACTACGGAAACATTACATTTTTTTATTTAATTCATTTAAAAACATACAATGAAAAATATATTATTCCCACTATTGGGAACCCTATTGCTATGCGCTACAACGGCGGTGGCACAAGATAGCTTATGGACGTCTGCCAGACCCGACGGACACGCCCCCATAAGCGTTATGAGCGATCATTATCACCACAAAGGAGAATTTATGATTTCCTATCGCTATATGCCTATGTTTATGAAAGGCAACCTATCAGGAAGCGATGGTATTAGTAACGAAGCTATTTTTGATGACTTTATGGTCGCACCACAGAAGATGCAAATGGATATGCATATGTTGGGTGCTATGTATGCACCATCTGATGCCGTAACCTTTATGGCGATGGCCAATTACATTCGTAATAGTATGGATTTACGTACTAAGATAGGTGCCGATTTTACCACCGAGTCTAGCGGATTTGGTGACGTATCGGTATCGGCTTTAGTTAAATTAATGAACCAAGATCGTCAATCTATCCACGCCAATGTAGGGCTTTCATTACCTACGGGCAATATAGACCAACGGGATGATACCCCTATGATGAACAATGCCCAACTGGCATACCCTATGCAATTAGGCAGTGGAACCTTTGACCCTTTTATAGGAGCCACTTACTTAGGTCAAACCGATTTGTTTTCGTGGGGTGCACAAGCTACCTATAAATTCCGTGGAGGAGAAAACAACGAAGATTACAGTTTAGGAAATCGCTTTGATGCGGTAGGCTGGGGTGCTATAAAGGCTTCCGATTATGTAAGCTTTTCCACCAGTTTGCGGTATTATACCACAGGCGAAATAGACGGTATGGATGCAGATCTTAACCCAATGATGATGCCATTGTTTAATACGGCCAACTCTGGCAGAAGTCAGTTAGATTTGGGTATAGGCAGTAACCTGTATATCCCTACCGGAAACTTAAAGAACCTACGCTTTGCTGCCGAATTCAGCTTTCCTGTAGCACAAGAGGTGACTGGTATACAAATGGAAAACCAATGGATGGGTACTTTTGGTATTCAATACAGTTTTGGAGGGCATCACTAACATTGCTTTCTTTATTTTATAAACCGTCTTAAGGATTCCTTGGGGCGGTTTTTTTTAGTAGAGTTAGTTGGTAGTAGGTAGTTTTATTTATAGCTTGTTCCCTTGTGGCGTTGTGCTAAGCCCGCTGAAGTAGGGAAGTTGATTCTTCCCGTAACTAACTTCTTTGAATATATACTTGCTAATATCTATTCTAAAACACAACAACTAAAGGTTTTCGTTCACCTTTGTTCGTCCTTTCATCGCAAAACGTCCATTTTTGGAAAATAGACACAAGCCGTTCCCGAAGAAACCCCGAAGGATCCCCGAACAAAACCCCTGTTTTTTAGGGAGAAGTTGGCAATGAGCTTCAAAGAGGTGCAGGAGTATGCAACCGCCTTCAATTACCGTCACATAATGGCAAGTGATAGCTCCATTGGCTACTAAACGTTTATACGGAGCAATAGCCGTCAATAGCTTGCATAGTATTGGTTTATAATGGATTGCGTTTTACATTGCTTACTCAAATCATTTATTAATTTAAAATGTCAAGATTATGGCGAAATTTGAAAAAGGAATCCTAGGGGGATTCTCAGGAAAGGTAGGTACCGTAGTAGGTGCTCGCTGGAGAGGCAAGAACATCATGCGCAGTTTACCACAGCGCGGTGATTATACGCCCAGCGAACTGCAACTGCAGCAACGCGCAAAGTTTAAAACTGTCATTCAGTTTTTAACGCCCATTCAACGTATTGTGGGACGGTTTTTTGGAAGTGAGCAAGGGGACAAGTCTCCCTTTAACCTGGCAACAAGCTATCACCTAACTGAAGCCGTTACCCCCGATGGTGATGGGTATGTAATGGATTATCCCAAGGTACTTATTAGCCGGGGTGATCTACGTGGATTGACCGATGAGAGCATCACGACCGATGCCAACCAAGAATTAATCCTTAGTTGGACGGATAACAGTGGGCAGGGCAATGCTGATGCCGCAGATAAATTGATTGTCGTGGTATATGCGCCCACCTTAAAACTGTACCAACAGTTTGACCCCGCAGGGTTACGCAGTAATGCTAGTACTTCGATTAATTTACCGGCCTATTATAGCGGGGTAGAAGTACAGGTATGGGCCACGTTTGTAACAGCCGATGAAAACCTGGCAGCCCCCAGTAGTTATCTGGGGGCGGTTACCGTAAGCTAACGGCTTGTTATATGCTCCATGATAAAAACCCACTTGCTATGCAGGTGGGTTTTTTGGTTCCCTTCGTTTAAAGTATGAAAAAAAAACCAAGGGTGCTATATAAAAAGGGAGTTAAAATCAATCATACAAATAGAAAACACTATTGGTTTTCTATAGGTGTTCATTGCAGGCCTCTGCTGCCTTTAGCTACTAATAAGGGTACAATTACTTCTTGTACATAGTAGCACGTATTGCCCATTTTAAAATAGGGCAATAGCTCTTGCTTACGCCAACGGTACACACTGGATAGGCTCACTTTAAAAAGCTGCGCCAGGTCGTGGTCTGTTAGCAACGTAACACCTTTGGGCATAGGGGCGTCCCGGTGTTCTTGATTACTTTGCATAGTAGGTAAAATTTAAAATTAGAACGCACAAAAAATATGATATCAACAAAATAAAGAAGCTTTTTATAAAGAATTTGTTATTATTTAAAAATAAAATATATATTTGTTAGGTCCATTAACAACTTCCCGGTTTTTTAGTATGTATATGTATTTGCTTGTGCCTTTTGGTGGGGTAAACTTAATTAGTAATAAAGTAGGTATAAACGCAATTGGGTTTATATGCATGTTGTGGTGCATTTAACAAAAACCGAAAACATATGAAAATCAATTATCTAATAGCTTTCCTTTTTGCAAGTATAATCAGCTTAAATTCATTTGGACAAGCTGAAAAATTTGATATTGGAAATGGAAAAATTGAGCCATTAGTTCAATCCGTTAGCGGAATGAAAAGCGACTCGATTTATGCGAAATCTAACGAATGGATTAACTATAATTTCAAAAAAGCAGATGCTGTTACTGGTAGTTCGATTGACAATAAAATGATTAGGTTTACGGGAATTAATCCAAGTTTTTCAAAAAGTTTCGGATATACTTATGACCTCGAATTTCAAATCCGAATTGAATTTAAAGAAAATCGCTATAGAATGACAGTAGAAAATTTACGCTCTGGACATAATGGAACATTTGCGAATTTCAATATTGGAGATTATTATAAATCTAATGGAAAACCGAGAAAAGCTTATAAGGATTTCGTAATCGGAATTGAAAACACGCTGAATAATCTGAATTTATCAATTTACAATTATCTGACTGGAAAAACTGAAAAGAATGATGATTGGTAAAATAAAAAACGACACCACAACAAAGAACTGAGGTAAAAAACAACTTTTTTATCTATTAATTTTCGACACT
>NZ_CAXBCK010000075.1:0-7325 GCF_963974425.1 uncultured Marixanthomonas sp. | reverse complement strand
GAGTGGCCACGATATAGGTGGCGTCACCATTACTGGAGAATTAGTGCGTGTACAAATGAAACGCAAACGCGTTAAAATAGATGACGAGATACCGCAAGTGTACCGCATTGCCAGCGAAAAAGACGTAGAAAAATGGGTAGCTGCTCGAGAGAAAGAAGATCCTATGAAAATACGTGCTCGTCAGATCGCCATACGTCTTCAACTCAAAATGAAAATCTCTGATATTGAATTTCAAGGAGATGGGTCTAAAGCCACCTTTTATTACACTGCAGATGAACGTGTAGATTTCCGTGATCTCATCAGAGAATATGCCACTGAATTCAAAACTAGAATCGAAATGCGTCAGATAGGCTTGCGTCAAGAAGCAGCGCGTCTAGGAGGTATAGGTTCTTGTGGTCGTGAATTGTGTTGCTCTACTTGGTTAACCGATTTTAGATCGGTTACCACTTCAGCAGCTCGATACCAACAACTGTCATTAAACCCATTAAAATTGGCCGGACAATGTGGCAAACTGAAATGTTGTCTTAATTACGAATTAGACACCTATTTAGAAGCCTTAAAAGAGTTTCCGAAAAGTGATGTAAAGTTACAGACTGAAAAAGGACCTGCCATTTGCCAGAAAACCGATATTTTTAAAGGGTTAATGTGGTTTTCGTATGTAAAAGAAGGGATGAACTGGCTGGAGCTTTCTGTAGAAAATGTAAATAAAATTATAGCGCTTAATAAAAAAGGCACTAAAGTTGCAAGCCTTGAAGAATACGTTGTTGAGGTTCAGGAATCGAAAAAAGAACTGTTCAGCAATGTCGTGGGGCAAGATAGTTTAACGCGTTTTGATCAGCCAAAAGGGAAAAAGCGAAATAAACGTCGTAAAAGCCGTAACAAAAACAGAAATCGAAGTAAAAATAGAAATTCAAAAAAGAATGCGTAATCTTTTTTTAGTTGCAGTAGCAGGTTTATTGGCCTCCTGTAACACTGATGCTGTTATGAGCGATACCCATTCGCTACCCAATTATTGGGATAAAAACGATACTATTGCGTTTTCAATTCCGCAGTTAGATTCGTTAAAACAGTACAATGTCTTTTTACATCTTAGGAATACGAACGACTATCGTTTTAACAACCTTTTTTTAATTGTTTCAATGGAGTTTCCGCATGGAAAGACCATTCAAGATACGTTAGAGTATAGAATGGCCGAACCCGATGGTGCATGGCTAGGCGAAGGCATTGGAAGTTTAAAAGACAGCAAACTTTGGTTTAAAGAAAAAGTTAAGTTTCCAGAAGAAGGCACATATCAACTTCGCATCATGCAAGCCGTACGCAATAACGGCGATGTTGAGGGCGTTACCAAACTAGAAGGCATTACAGATGTTGGCTTCAGCATTGAAGAAGCATCGCAACAATAATAAGATGGCAAAACAACAAGCTAAAAAATCGGCCTCGAAAAAAAAGCCGAAGAAACAAAAAGACGATACCGGAAGACACATTAGAACCTTTTGGAAAATATTTGGTATTGGAATAGGAGTGATAATTCTTGTTTTCCTTTTCGCTTCGTGGGGATTTTTCGGAAGCTTGCCTGATGAAACCAGCCTTGAAAACCCTGAAAAAAATCTGGCCACCGAGATTATCTCTACAGATGGTAAAACATTAGGTAAGTTTTATAAAGAAAACCGAACTCCAGTTAAATATGAAGAACTACCCGATCATTTAATAAACGCATTAATTGCAACTGAAGATGCTCGCTATTACGATCACTCAGGTATTGATGCAAAAGGAACGGTAAGAGCCGCTGTTTTTTTAGGATCTAGAGGTGGTGCTAGTACAATTTCACAACAATTAGCCAAATTGTTTTTTACTGAACAAGTTTCAGATAATAAGTTAGAAAGAGGGCTTCAAAAAATAAAAGAGTGGGTTATTTCTACTCGTTTAGAACGCCGCTACACCAAAGAAGAAATATTAACTATGTACTTTAACGAGTACGATTTTCTTAATCAAGCGGTTGGTATTGAATCTGCAGCCAGTATCTATTTCGATAAAAGTCCTTCAGAACTTACCACGGCTGAATCTGCTATGCTAGTTGGGATGTTTAAAAACTCTTCACTTTATAATCCATTACGGAATCCAGTAGGTGTAAAAAACCGTAGAAATGTGGTGCTTTCGCAAATGGAGAAGTACGATTTTATTACAGAAAGCGTAAAAGATTCACTGCAAGCTTTACCACTTGAAATAAAATACACCCCACAGGGTCACGATGAAGGTATTGCAACTTATTTTAGGGAGTATGCACGTGCTTTTATGTCAGATTGGATTAAGGAAAACCCAAAAACAGATGGCTCTCAATACAATATTTACAGTGATGGTTTAAAGGTATATACGACTATAGATTCTAAAATGCAGGAATATGCAGAAGAAGCTGTCGATATGCATATGAGAAATCTTCAGAAAGAATTTGACAGCCAAAACGAAAAAAATAAAACAGCTCCTTTTCGCGATATTACTGAAGAAGAAACGGAACAGATTATGAAATCGGCCATGCGACGAAGCGATCGTTGGCGAGAAATGGAGAAACAAGGAAAGAATAAGGAAGAAATTATTGCCAGTTTTAAAAAGAAAGCACAAATGCGCATCTTTTCTTGGACTGCCGAAAATAATGCTATCGATACCATTATGACGCCAATGGATTCCATTCGATATTACAAACGGTTTTTACGAGCCTCTTTAATGTCGATGACCCCACAAACAGGAGAAGTAAAAGCTTGGGTGGGAGGCGTTAATTATAAGCATTTTAAGTACGATATGGTAAAGACAGGGCATCGTCAAATTGGCTCGACGTTTAAACCTTTTGTTTATGCTACGGCGATAGACCAAATGCATATGTCGCCTTGTGATACGCTTCCAAATACACAATATACTATTGAAGAAGGAAAATATGGTTTATTAAAACCTTGGACTCCAAGAAATGCAGGAGGTGACTATGGAGGTATGGTAACCTTAAAAGAAGCCTTGGCGCGCTCAATAAACACCGTAACAGCTAGATTAATAGATCGTGTTGGCCCAAAACCAGTAATTGAATTAATTTCAAAAATGGGGGTAGATACTAAAAATATGCCGGCGGCTCCTTCCATAGCTTTAGGAACGCCCGATGTTTCTTTATACGAAATGGTAGGCGCTTATAGTGTTTTTGCCAACGAAGGTGTGTATGTAAAACCAACGCTTATACAACGTATAGAAGATAAAAATGGTACTGTTTTATATCAAAATGTTCCTGAAACCAAAGATGTAATCAGTGATGAAACTGCCTACGTTACCGTAAGTTTGATGCAAGGAGTGGTGCAGTCTGGGTCGGGTAGTAGGCTGCGAGGAACGTGGCGTGGAGGTCATATGTATAAAAATGTCATTACAGGCTATCCATACGATTTTAAAAATCCAATCGCTGGAAAAACCGGAACTACACAAAATAATAGTGATGGTTGGTTTATGGGGATTGTACCTAATCTTGTAACCGGTGTTTGGGTTGGCGGTGAAGATCGTGCTACTCATTTTAGAAGCACCGCTTACGGTCAAGGAGCAACTATGGCGTTGCCTATTTGGGCTATTTATATGAAAAAATGCCTCGCTGATGAAGAGCTAAATGTTTCTGATGAAAACTTTAAACGTCCTTCGGGTGTCACGATTGAAACAGATTGTGCTAAATGGAGAGAGGATAATCAAGACGTAGATGATGTGCCAGACGAGTTTGACTTCTAGCTAAATTTAAAAAATAATTAAAACCGTTTCAGATTCTGAAACGGTTTTTTTGTTGTATTTCTGAAAATGCCACTCCCTTACGAAGTATTTTTGAAGCAAATTTTGTAATTTTCTGAAAAATAAAAAATAATGATTAATAAAACAGTTTCAAATGTTGAAGAAGCTTGTAAGGGCATAAAAGACAGTATGACTTTAATGCTAGGTGGCTTTGGATTAAGCGGAATTCCTGAAAATGCTATCAAAGAATTAGTTCGGTTAAATATTCAAGATGTAACATGTATATCTAATAATGCTGGTGTAGATGATTTTGGATTGGGATTATTGCTTAGAAAACATCAAATAAAAAAAATGATTTCATCGTATGTAGGTGAAAACAAAGAATTTGAACGCCAGATGTTAAGTGGCGAAATGGAGGTTGAATTAATCCCGCAAGGAACCTTAGCACAGCGCTGTCAAGCTGCCCAAAGCGGTATTCCAGCATTTTTTACTCCTGCTGGTTATGGAACTGAAGTTGCCGAAGGAAAAGAAACTCGAGAGTTTGATGGTAAAATGCATGTAATGGAAAAGGCCTTTAAAGCCGATTTTGCTTTTATAAAAGCTTGGAAAGGAGATGAAGCAGGAAATCTTATTTTTAAGGGAACTGCTCGAAATTTCAATGCAAATATGAGTGGTGCGGCCAAAATAACAGTTGCTGAGGTGGAAGAGTTAGTGCCAGCTGGAGAACTAGACCCTAATCAAATACATATTCCAGGAATATTTGTACAGCGAATTTTCCAAGGAAAAGATTATGAAAAGAGAATTGAACAACGAACCGTAAGACCTAAGAAATAATGTCATTATCTAAAGAACAAATAGCACAACGCATAGCGAAAGAAGTAAAAGATGGGTATTACGTAAATCTTGGTATTGGTATTCCTACATTGGTTGCCAATTATGTACGGGATGATATTCAAGTAGAATTTCAAAGTGAAAATGGCATTTTAGGAATGGGACCTTTCCCTTTAGAAGGTGAAGAAGACCCAGATTTGATAAACGCCGGGAAACAAACTATTACAGCATTGCCAGGTGCTTCCTTTTTCGACTCGGCCATGAGTTTTTCCATGATACGCGGGCAGCATGTAGATTTAACAATTTTAGGATCTATGGAAGTGGCACAAAACGGGAACATTGCCAACTGGAAAATACCTGGAAAAATGGTAAAAGGAATGGGAGGAGCTATGGATTTAGTTGCTTCAGCAGAAAACATTATCGTTGCCATGATGCACACTAATAGAGCCGGTGCTTCAAAACTATTAAAAGAATGTACCTTGCCGTTAACTGGGGTGGAATGTGTACGAAAGATTGTTACCAATCTTGCCGTTCTTGAAATAAAAGACAATGCTTTTCATTTATTGGAACGCGCTCCAGGTGTGAGTATCGATGAAATAAAAGAAGCCACTGAAGGTGAATTGGTAGTAAATGGAGAAATTCCCGAAATGAAATTCTAAAAAACTATTTTTATAGAGTATTGGCCGATGTGTAAACATCGGTCTTTTTTTTAATATAAAAATAAGATACTTTACTCAAAATTTCTTTAAATGTTAAAATTTTAAGCTTTTTATCGAATTAAAATGTTTTTAATCGATTTAATATATTTTATTTTTCATATTAGCAGTCCCGAATTTTGTCTAACTAACTAAAAGTCTACTTATGAAAAACGTAATTAACTCCCTAAAGAACACATTTTCATTACTTAGAAATGTTCTGTATGTAGCCAAGAAAGTTTTCTTGCTTATGTAATACTGCCAATTGGTAGTTATGGGTACTTATTTTGCCCCGAATCTGCAATGATTCATATACTAAGCCCGTTCTTTGTGAGGTTAGAACGGGTTTTTTTATGCTCAAAATTTTAAGAATAAATCAGATGTAAGGTGGCTGAGTGATCCCGATAGAATCGGGATTGTATCGAAGCCCCGAAACCTAAATCCCCTTCGGGATAGCATCAATAAGTTTTTGAGTGTATTCTTTTTGTGGGTTAGCATATATTTCATCTGCATCGCCTAACTCTTCTATTTTCCCTTCGTTCATAACCAATAATTGATCGGCCATATATTTCACAACTGCCAAATCGTGGGAGATAAATAGGTATGTAAACCCAAAATCATCTTTTAGTTCATTCAACAAATTTAAAACCTGCGCTTGCACTGAAATATCCAATGCAGAAACCGACTCGTCGCAAATAACTAATTTGGGTTCTAAAGCGATGGTTCTAGCAATCCCCACACGTTGTCGTTGTCCGCCAGAAAGTTCGTGTGGATATCTATAATAATATGATTCATCTAGCCCGACACGACTTAATAATTTTTTTGCCTTTTCTTGCCGTTCTTTTTTTGAAGCGCCAATGTTGTGTACTTTCATAGGCTCTGTTATAGATTCACCAATTAAAATCCGAGGATTTAAAGACGAGTAGGGGTCTTGAAAAATAAGCTGTATTTCCTTGCGTAGTTTTCGTATTTCAGAAGCTTTTAATTGGGTTAATTCTTTTCCGCGGTATAAAATGTGCCCTTTTGTGGCTTTTTCTAATTGTAAAATGGTTTTACCTAAGGTAGATTTTCCGCAACCAGACTCACCTACTAAGCCCATAGTTTCACCTTCAAAAATGGCAAAGCTGACGTCATTTACTGCTTTTAGCGTTTGTTTAGACTTAAAAAAACCAGCATTACTGTAATACTCTTTTTCTAGGTTCTTTACTTCGAGCAAAGGTGTTTTGGTATATATTTTTTTATGCCTTTTCGCACGAGATTGAGAAGTTTCAACTACTGGCTCAAAGCTCTTGTCTGCAATAGAAGAAATGGTAGGTAGCTTTTCTAAACGCTTTTCTAAAGTTGGGCGAGAAGCCAGCAAAGCTTTGGTGTACTCGTCTTTTGGGCTTTTAAATAATTCGTTTACATTACCTGTTTCAACAATATCACCTTTGTACATAACCACTACTCGGTCTGCAATTTCTGAAACCAAAGCTAAATCGTGCGAAATGAACAATAAACTCATTCTCGTTTCTTGTTGCAACTCTTTCAACAACATTAAAATTTCTTTTTGAACGGTAACATCTAAAGCTGTTGTAGGCTCATCGGCAATAAGTAATTTAGGTTTACACGCAATGGCCATGGCAATCATGACTCGTTGCATTTGCCCACCACTTATTTGGTGTGGGTAGCTATTATATAATTCTTTAGGTCTTGGAAGTTTTACTTTTTCGAAAAGGGATAGCGTTTCTTTTTTTGCTTCGGAAGCTGAATAGTTTAAATGGTGTTGTACTATTTCTGAAACTTGAAATCCACAAGTTAAAGAAGGGTTTAAAGCACTCATGGGTTCTTGAAAAATCATGGCAATTTCTTTTCCACGAATGTTCCGAAACTCTTTAGCACTTGTTTCTAAAACATTTTTTTTCTGAAATAAGATCTCACCCGTTACATGAGATTGCTTTACAGGCAATAACCCCATAATAGACATGGCGGTGACAGATTTTCCTGAACCAGATTCTCCCACAACCCCAACTATTTCATTTTCAGTAATTGAAAAAGAAATATCATGGATTACGGTAA
>NZ_CAXBCK010000074.1:0-7543 GCF_963974425.1 uncultured Marixanthomonas sp. | reverse complement strand
TAGTGTCGAAAATTAATAGATAAAAAAGTTGTTTTTTACCTCAGTTCTTTGTTGTAGCCAGTTTTTTTTATCCATGCCAGATTTCATAATCCGTTATTGTGTCATTCTTTATCTGCAATATTAAGGATCCAGTATTTATTCCGCGTCGGGAGGATCCCAAGTAATATCTTAACTCTTTTTCATTCCAATTCTCAGGTTCTCCTAAAAGGTCGATGATTTGTTCAGTCGACATTCCTATTAAGTCATAGTTATTTACCAAATCTTCCCTCATATCCCAACGCAAGAAAAGTTCGGCTTCGGATTCTTTCCAATTCTTCCATTTCTCAGAATTGAAGTCCGTTCCACTACTGCAAGCAATGAAAACATTGGTCAGAATGATAAGAAATAAGGTTAGTCTGAGGAATTTTTTCATTCGTGAGTTTTAAATTGGCTACAACATGGGTATAAATACAATTGCGTTTATATTTTATATAACAAGGGAGTAACTCCCCCAAATATACCCAAATATTTTAATTCCTTACCCATTCACTTCCCCAACATAACAACTGGTCGCTGCGGTAGGATGTTTGGCTTGGGCGGTAAAGGTCGCCCAGAGCTGTAGGTTTTGTTGGGTAAATGCGGGTGGTATCGTAAGTTGTACGGTGGTGTCTTGGCGTTCGGCACAGGCTTCAAAAAAATAAAAGGTATGTAACGCAGGGGCGTATGTAGCTACGGGGTTTGTTAGAAAGTTGCGGTGCCGAGCGTATAATGTTCTTGTTTCGCCAAGTAGCGCCCACGACCGGACCTACTTTTCCAGAGAAGCCTCCCATGAGGCCATTTTGTAGTGTTCCCATACGGTTAAGTTAGTTAGATTATATAAAGGGGAACGGCTAATATAATAGGTATGACCCTAATTTGCAAATGGGTAGGGTGTTTTTTGCTGTTTAAGCTACATGATTTATATATTACTTTTTTCCATTGCTGAAAAAAGTAACCAAAAAAATCTAGGCTTACGAAACGGTATCTAAATTCATCATTCGGTGCCTAAATTTTAGGAACTCGCTTTGTTATTTTTGCTCGGGTGAACGCTTAGGAATGCTCACACAGCCTAAAATTCTTAACGGCACACTCATTTCAAATTTTACGATACCGTTTCGATAGGCCATAACCGGAAATTTTTAAACAAGAATTTATCTATTGGTAAGTAGGCAAGGCATGCCTAGAATTAGATTTGGAAAAAATGAACGGATATATTATTAAGATTAAAATAATATTTCCCCCTGTTTTTACACAAACCACAACCAAGCTTCCTTTGGGTTTTGTCCCAGTTTTCTTCGAGTTTTCTTCGAGTGTTCTTCGACATGAGGCCCCATTTTACGTATAAAAGTCGAAGGAAACTAGGGGTAAAGTTGAAGAAAACTACTGCCAAATGGTAATTTGATTAAATATTTGACTTGGTAGGGGAAGTACTTTTAATCAAGAAATTTCCTTTTAGGTACTTTTTATCTTGCTGTATACTAAGGGAGTGGTGTTTTACTAAGTTATGGAAGTGATTTGTATTTAACTATGGTTAGGGATTCTACTAACAAAATAAAAAAGCGTAGGATTTACTCTAAATGTCTGAAATTTTTAAAATAAAAAACCTTGAATCTTGAGTTACGGTAAAAGAAAGTGAATTTTTATCCCACAGTGCCACGGTATCTTTCTCTTTTAATACTACGTTATGCTCCAGTAGTAATTCACCAGAATAAAGGTAGCATATAAAACCACTTTTAATAGGGCCAAAGTGGTATGTTTTAGTTTTGTTTTTATCAAAAACTCCTTGGTAAAAACTAATAGTCTGTTTTTTAGTGTTAGTAACACTGTTTTCGAATACCATTGATAACCTGTTTTTATCGGAGCTTAGTGTAAACAGTTCTGAAATGTTTTTTTCGTTTTTTGAAGTGAGTATAAAAGCAAGACAATGAATGGTCGTACTTTTATCCATATTATATTCAAAATGGGAGCCTTCTTTATATTCGATTAGCTGAATGGTGTCTTTAGGAATTATGGTCGATTCGTTTAAAATAGATCGTTGCGCAAGCGTACCACTTAAGTTTACAATAATTAAGGTCTGATTTTTATGTAGATGCGGTAGTAAACCTAGGTTTGGGCGTATAATAATTTCTTTCAGTCCTAAAAAAGAGGAAAAAACTTCTGTATTGGTTAAGGGTGTTGTTTTTTCAGTAAAGTTATGGAACATATGTCCATATCCAGTCTCTTCTTTATATTTAGTGGCATGAGTTATTACTTTGGTATGCATGGGGAGGGAAATTATACAGGTTTGTTTTTATATCAATAAAGGTAAGATATTTCCTATAATACTGAGATACGTAGTTTTACGTAAAAATTACTCCGCACTTACATTGTTTCAATTAGTTTTTAACACTGCCCGTAGTTATACGTTATTAATATAACTAGTTGCTTATTTCTAAAATAAAAAACTTTGATTTTTTACTAGTTGTAAAAGAAATAGTCTCTTTGTTCCAAAGAGCGTAGGTATCATTCTTTTTTAGAGTATGATTCTCTTCATTTAAGATAATTTCTCCAGAAACAATATAAAGAATGATGCCTTTATCGGATTTCTTAAACGAAAATGTTTGCTGTACGTTTGGTTTAAAATTTGCGACATAAAAACGTACTTTCTCTTCTTGGTTATTAATTAACGTACTCTCTAGTATTTTTTGAATGGTATTTGTCTGGTTTCTTAACTTAAATACTGTAGAGTGGTTATTTTTGTTTTTTGAAGATAACATATATACTAGACAGTCAAGGTTTTTAGTTTTATTAAGGTTGTATTCAATATGCAAATCACCTTTTCTATATTGTAATAATTGTACTTCTCCCTCAGAAATAACAGTATTCGGATTTTTCTTAGATTTTTGTGCTAGCATTCCTTTAAGCGGAACTAAAATAGCTGTCATGTTCTCGTGAACATGGGGCAATAAGCCACGCCCTGGTTTAACCAAAAACTCTTTTAAACCTAAAAAAGATTTAAATATATTTATTCTGGGCAGCGAGGTAAATTGCTCACTATGGCTATGTGTAATTTTTCCGAAACCAGTAGACTCTATAAACCTGTTAGTTGATAAAATAATTTTATTGTCCATAAGCATGTTGCATTAACTGTTAAAAATTAATTAGGTTATGCTTTCTTAATATGGGAGAGTTTTATTCGATTAAATTACAAAAAAAACCGATAAAATGCAATAAATTAAAAAAAAGCAACAGGAAATCATAAAAAAGTACTTATGATTATTTTCCTGTTGCAAATACATAAACTGTGACTCCCAAATCTCAATAAGAAGTTTATGTATGTATCCCTATTTTTCTAAAATAATAAAATTAGATCGTCTATTCTTTTCGTGTTCCTCATCAGTACACTTTACACCGTTTGAGCATTTGTTAAGTAAACGGGACTCACCAAATCCTTTTGCACTAAGTATCCTATTAGTAGCTATTCCTTTTGAATATAAATACTCTTGAGTTGCCTTTGCTCTTTTATCAGAAAGAGAAAGATTATAACTATCCGATCCTCTTGAATCGGTATGAGCTTCAATTTTAATAACCATATCTGGGTAAAAATTCATTAGCTTAACCGCACCATCTAAAGCAGTAGCCGCTTGTGGTGTTATATCTGTTTTATCATATTCAAAATAAATAGGATCCATTTTAATCTTCTCAAAGCCTTCTTCGTCTTCCACAATCATATCGGTAGCTTTTTCTAACATGAAGTTTACAGGTGGTGTGGTTCCTTTGTCTTTATCACCAGTTTCTGTGTTTTTAGTTTGCTTAAAATAATCCGTTTTGTCGGCAGTAATGCTAACCTTATTATTACAGGGTATGGTAACTTCAAAATTCCCATCTTTATCGGTTATAAGTGTTTGTATAATAGTGTTGGTACTGTCCTTAACTGTTACTGTAACATCGGCTAAATTTAAACTGTCTTTTTGATCTTTAATATTTCCGGCGATGGTTTGGTTACAAGCAAGCGGACTTCGCGTAAAATGATAAATGTCATCATCACCTTTTCCGTTAGGACGATTAGAGGCTAAATAACCCGCTGTATTATCTTGGTTAAAGATGATTGAAAAGTCATCATAATTAGTATTAGCTACTTTTCCTATGTTTTTTACTTCGGAAAAGCTTTGATTTTCTTTATTGAAAACGGACGCATAAACATCTAACCCTCCAAAACCTACATGACCGTTAGATGAAAAATAGAAGGTACCGTCCGTCGCTAAGAAAGGGAAAAAATCGTTTCCTGAAGTGTTTATGTTAGGACCAGCGTTTTTAGGTTCAGAGAGCATACCGTCCTCGTAAATTTCAGAATAATAGATATCGGCTTCCCCATACCCATTTGGCATATCGGCTGCAAAAAATAGATACTTTCCATCTGGGCTTACATTAGGATGACCTACCGAATACTCTTTACTATCAAAAAAGAGCTCTTTTTGGTTTGTAATTTTACCGTCCTCCATAGTTGCTTTATAAAGCATAAACTGGTTGTTGCGGTCGGTATCTAATATAAGTTTACTTTTTTTAGTATTGCTTGTGGTAAAGAAAATTACATTAGAGTTGGGTGAGAAAGCAATAGCGGCATCATGAAACTTAGATTTTATTTGTTTTGAAAACAATTTAGGGCTCTCAATAACCCCATTTTCACCTTTTTTGGCTACAAAGAGACTTAAAAAAGGTTGTTCGTTCCATTCGTATAGCTCTTTAGAAGCCCCAGGCCTAGAAGAAGAAAAAATTAAACTGTCCTTATACATTACTGGTGCAAACTCTGAATATTCTGTATTAATACCGAGGTTGGTTACAGTATATCGAGGTTCTTTATCTGAATGTAACAATACATTAAAGGAGTCTCTTTCTTTTATAAACTGTTCCTTTAAAGCTTGATTGGTATTCTTTTCAAGAAAATCTAAATAAATTTTATCTGCCGTTTCATATTCTCTAGTACTACGCAAACTTCTTACATATCTAGTAAGGTGCTCTTCGGGCATATTTGAATCCATACTAAAAGCACGCTTATAAAACATAGCAGCTTTTTGATTTTCATGAATGTTATAATTAGCTTCTGCAGCTTGCAGTAAAGTTTCTAACTTAATATCGTCGTTATTCTCTATATAATCATTGTAATTAGTGGCAGCACCTTTAAAAGCGTTCGTTTTAAATAAACGATCGGCTTTGCTTAATTTTCCCTGAGAGAAACCGGTACTTATCGTTACTAAAAAAAGTAGGGGTATAAATAGTTTCATAATGTATCTTTAAAAGAATCTGGGTGAATTAATTTTTTTCAATTTTGTAGGTAAGGTAAATCGCAATACAATTTCGTGACTTCCTGAATTATAATCTGAAAGATCCGTTAAAGAATAATCATACGAATATCCTATGAAGAAGCCTTGAAACACTTCAACACCAGCCAATCCACTTACAGCATCATCATACCGGTACGAAGCTCCTAATGTAAACCGGTCATTGTATAAAAAGTTAGCAGAAACATCTACCACAAAAGGATAGTCGGTTTGATATTTAGCCAAGAAAGCTGGCTTGAACTTTATCATTGGATTAAGGTCAAAAACATAGCCACCAATTAAATAATACTGTATTTCTTCTTTGGCAAGAGATTGATCCATATTATCATAAAGATCGTCTGTTTTAAAATCTGGTACCGATAATCCTACATACCACTTTTCTCCATAGAGGTAAGTACCAGCACCAATTATAGGAGTAACTCTTTTATCAATATTCTGCATAAGTAGCATATCATTAGGGTTTAGAAACTGTCCTTTAGAAAAGTCTACATCATATAAATTCACTCCAGCGCCCAAACCAAAAGCTAATTTAGTAGAAGGACTTAAACGAATGGTATATGAAAAGTTTGCTACGGCATTAAACTCTTTTGCTGGCCCGATGGTTTCGTTTTGAATATTAAGACCTACACCAATATTATCATTTCTAAGCGGACTGTGAATTCCAAAATTTTGGGTTACAGGAGCTCCATCTAGACCAGTCCATTGGTCTCTATAGGAGCCTACTATATCTAATGTTCCTAGCGAGCCTACATAGGCAGGGTTAATAGAAGACGTATTGTACATGTATTGGGTGTACTGTGCTTCTTGTTGCGCTGTCATTTTAAAGGATAGTAAACTTATTAAGCCAATAATAAAAAGCTTTACTAAGGGTACTACCTTTCTTGCTTTGGGTGTTACTATATATATCATTTTGATTTGGGATTTAATTTCTATACTTTTTTTAAATGTATTCACTTAGTTATTTAGCGAGATATACCCATCCGCTTTTTGATTTCATATTATCCATCTCAAGGATATAAAAGTATGTCCCGGCTGGCAACACCTCTCCTTTATTTGAAATTCCGCTTACGTTTGCTCTTCCGTCCCATTCATTAGAATATCCATTACTTTTAAATACTACAGATCCATATCTGTTGAAAATTTGCAATGTGTTATTAGAATAATTTTCAATACAGGAAATAACAAAATTGTCATTTACACCATCTCCATTAGGTGAAAACTCATTATAAACAATAAGGCAAAGAGGGTCTACACTTACTTCAGAGCTATTATTTGAAACATCTGAATCTATTGGGTTCGAAGATATAATAGATGCAATATTGGTATAATCTCCTTGCCCTAAAACTTCCGCTCTAACTTCTAGTGTAGCGGTAACTTCAGCAGGAAGTAAATCTATCTGCCATATTGAGGTAGAAGGATTATAGGTGCCTATTGAAGCGGTAAAATCTATTAATTCATACCCTGAAGGCATATCTTCAGAAATTTCAAGATCTGTGAAATCATTAGGACCCGCATTAGCAACAGTAATGGTAAAAGTTACTGTTTCTCCTATCATAGGTTCAGGGTTGTCTACTGTTTTATCTATGGTAATATCGGCGCAAACTGAAACAGTTTCTACAAATGTTGTCGTACCTCCTGTGGCACAAGTATTGGTACTATCGTAAGAAACACTTACCGTAGTATTGTCCGTAGAATCCCAAAGTACGGTAACCGTATTGTCGGTTACATCTCCGCCACTCATTACAATACCTCCTGTTATTGTCCAAAAGTAATTTTGATTGCCAGGTTCTGTAGAATAGGTAATAGTGGTTTCTAAACAAACAGGATCTTGTGTGCTTGATGTTATTACAGGATCACTTCCGTCCCCTACGTTTACGGTTACCTCTAATCGCACTGCACTTTCACAACCTGAAGTTGCATCAGTCAATGATGCGTAGTATATGTTACCATCGATTAAGGCATCGGTTGGGTCGTAAGCTGTTCCACCAGTTGCTTGGTCGTACCAAGTTACGTTTGGTTCGTTTACATCTATATCGGCTACTGTTGGATTGTCTATTAGACAGAAATCTTGTGTAGTCTCGTCAGTAGTTGGAGTAGGAGCATCCCCTACGTTTATAGTTACTTCTAATCGTACTGCACTTTCACAACCGCTAGTTGCATCAGTCAATGATGCGTAGTATATGTTACCATCGATTAAGGCATCGGTT
>NZ_CAXBCK010000073.1:0-8990 GCF_963974425.1 uncultured Marixanthomonas sp. | reverse complement strand
ACGAATCACGAATCACGAATCACGAATCACGAATCACGAATCACGAATCACGAATCACGAATGACAACCAATAACCCCCAACTTACAAGAGACAACGAAATCCTCGTAAAAGCCGAAGGCCTCTCTAAAAAGTTCTGTAAAGACCTTAAGACCAGCCTATGGTATGGGGTTAAAGACTTGGCCAGTGGGGTGACCGGCAATAAAAAAGACCGGGAATTACGCCCCAAGGAGTTTTGGGCGGTGAAAGATATCAATTTTGAGCTACGCCGTGGGGAATGTTTAGGACTCATAGGGCACAACGGAGCTGGGAAATCTACACTATTAAAAATACTCAACGGACTTATTAACCCAGATGCGGGTAAAGTAACCATCAAAGGTAGAGTAGGAGCGTTGATAGAACTAGGGGCAGGCTTTAACCCAATTTTAAGCGGCCGTGAAAATATTTACAATAATGGGGCTGTTTTAGGGTTTACAAGAAAAGAAATAGATGAAAAAGTAGAGGAAATCATTGATTTTTCTGAAATACGCGAATTTATCGATATGCCGGTTCGTAACTATAGTAGTGGGATGAAGGTACGACTCGGCTTTGCCGTAGCTGCACAAATGGAGCCCGATGTACTCATTATAGATGAGGTATTGGCGGTTGGGGATATTGGATTCAGAATGAAATGTTTAACTAAGATTGGAAGTTTGTTAAATAAAACGGCTGTAATCTTTGTGTCACATACAATGCCGCAAATTTCACGAATAGCTAATAAAATATTACTCTTAGAAAGAGGAAAAACTTTAGTGTACTCTCCTGACATTAGTACAGGTATTGAAAAATACTATGATTCCTTTAATGATTTAGATCAAGTAATAAGCGGGACAGGAGAAATTCAATTGGAAGATTTCAATATTTTTGATAATGAAAATAATTTACTTAATGAAAAAATAGGTACAACAATTTTAAATTTTTATAAAAATTATACTTTGAATTTAAAGTTAAAAGCAAATAAAACAGTTAATAGATTTGAAGTTCATTACTCCTTTATAGATAAAGACTCTAAGATAGTTGCAACTTTATATTCTTATTTAAATGAAAAACCATTTAACGCTAAAGGAACTTTTAATGTTAGCGCAGATATCGATAAAATGAATTTAGCAACAGGGGTATATAGAGTAGGTGTTGCTATCAATGAAGTAAAAAAAGAGGGGGGGAATGGAAAAGTATATTTGTTTAATTCTAATATAGGTTCTATAAAAATAGTTGGAATACCTACTGGTTTAGCACCAGTTCAATTTATTGCAAAATGGGAATTAAAATAATTTTAAACATTAAATTTTGATTTTATAAAATGGTAATTAAATTTTCCTGCGTAGTAGATAACAACCCAATTTTTAAGGCACAAGTCTATATTTTTGTAACCTCTTTGTTGGAACTGGTAAAGGTAGAACCTGAAAATATTTTTGTTCACACTACAAACAAAACCAATGAAGATTTTTATCAATGGTTGGAAAGCAAAAATGTAAATATTATTGAAATAACTCCTTTTTCAGAAAGCAACCCTTATTGTAATAAATTACAGCAACTTGCAACTTTTGAAAATAATCAGGATTTTGACTACGTATTTTTAATGGACTGTGACACAGCCGTATTATCATTGGAAGGTTTAGATTTAAATAAAAGAGTATATGCAAAACCTGTTGACTTTCCTAATCCGCCTTCCTCTATTTTAAAAACCATTTATAAGAAAGCAGAAGTTGCTTATACTCCATTCACCAGTTCATTTCCTTTAAACGACGATACGGAAACAGAATTCAACAATAGTAATGGTGGCGTGTATATTATTTCAAATACATTTCTAAAAAAACTTGCACCCAAGTGGAAAGCCTATGCTAACTGGTGCATTGAAAACGCACCCCTTTTTACCCCTAAGTATAGTAAACATGCAGATCAAGTAGCTTTTGGATTGGCAATGGCTTCTTTAGGTGAAAAACTCACCCACTTACCTTTGGACTTTAATTTCCCTACTCATATAAACACCAGCCTTTTGCCAAATATCACTCCAAAAATTCTACATTACCACCGGGAGATAGATGAACATATGAAAATAAAGAAGAAAGGCTTGTCCATCGTCGATAAGGAGATTGATAAGGTTAATGAAAGTGTTCTTAAAAACTTAAACAACTCTTTGGATAATGCTATGTTTTGGAATTTAAGGTATTCTTTATATCCTGAGCTCGGAAGTGGTTTGGGGTCTAGAGGAGATGTACTCTCCTATAAAAAAAACTTGATAAAATATTTAACCTATAATTTTACAGAGAACAAAATAATAGATGTTGGGTGTGGAGATTTAGAGCTTATGAAAGATTTTCAATTTGAAAATTATACTGGTCTTGATGTTTCCACTGAATCATTGAGGATTGGCAGAGAAAAAAGGCCTGATTGGCAATTTTTGAACCAATCCATAGTAGACGAGGAGGTAACTGGGGCCGATTTGATTTTTTGTTTTGATGTTTTAATTCATCAAAGCAAGAAAAGGGAATTCCAAGAAATGGTAAAAAACATCGTTGATAAGGCGCAAGAACGTATTATCATTGGGGCATACAGTGAATCACCAACATTTAGCTCTAAAATAACACATTATTATAATAATATTTTAGATGAAATTAATAGGTATGATAAATTTAATGAAATTGGAATATTGGGTAAGTATAGAGATGTTTCAGTTGTTGTAGCTTCAACAAATGACAACACACATAAAAGAGATATAGGCTCAGACAATTTAAACCGAGCCTTTAAAGAAGTGGAGCGTCCCGATTTATTACGTTATTTAGTAGACGTTTCTAGAAGCAACCTGGGTTTTTATACAAGCCACTATCCACGAGTTTTCGAATATAGTTGGTTATTAGAACAGCTTGAAGGTGAAGTAGAAGGAAGAATACTGGATATTGGAGCAGGAGTTTGTCCACTCCCACTTTGTTTAAGCGAAACGGGTATGCAAGTAACCACAGTTGATTCTCATCCAACTAAAAGGTTAGAAAAAGACAAAGCTAATTGGAACGAATGGGGTTTTTTGGATTATTCGATAATAAATCCTAAAATACAATCAAACAACATAGATTTTTCACAATACAAAACCAAGAACCGATTCGATAGTATATATTCAATTTCAGTAATCGAACATATGCCAAAAAAGATACGGTTTGGCGTATTAAGGAAAGCAGCAACACTTTTAAAGAAAAATGGTTCTCTTTTATTTACAATAGATCTAGTTCCGAATACAAATGACTTATGGAATCTTTCAGAAGATAAAGAAGTAGAGCCTATTAGTGTTCACGGTACTATTCAAAACTTTAAAAAAGAATTGGCATCTTTAGGCTTTAAAATTGAGAAAGAACATATCCAAAGGAATATCTACGAGTCACGAACCGATGTCTATTTTGTAAAAGCAATTTTAAAGAGGAAAAAAGGGGTGTTCAGCTCCCTGTTTAGTTAAACATTCATATTATGATTTCCCACGAACATAAATGTATTTTTATTCATATTCCTAAAACGGCGGGGACGAGTATAAACGAGTTTTTTCATCCCGGAGTTAAATTTAAAGTTGCAACGCCAGACTATGAGCGTTTATTTGGATGGTGCCCAAAGCGTAGATTGCATATGCAACATGCAACCTCCAAGCAGTTATTGGAGACGGAGCTCATAACTGAGGAACAATGGAATGCTTATTTTAAGTTTACATTTGTTAGAAACCCTTGGGATCGAGCCTACTCAGACTATCTTTGGATTCAAAGTTATGCTGGTGTTAAGGGTAGTTTTAATGATTACTTGAACCGAACTAATGAATTCAGTAGAATTCTAAACGACAATTCCAATTATGATTATTTAGGTGATCATTTATTAAATCAAACTGACTTCTTTGATTTTGAAGGAAAATATAAACTTGATTTTATTGGTAGGTTTGAAAACTTTGATGCCGATATTGCATTGATTTTAAAACAGCTTTCAATAAAAGAGAAATTTGAGTTACATAAAAACAAAAGTGAACGTCACTTACATTATTCAAATTTTTATACCAAATCAAGAATGAAGAAAGTAAAAAACATTTATGAAAGGGATATTTCACTTTTAGAATATAGTTTTGAAGATGAAAGAAAGGGATTTAAAACATTGAAGCGCTTTATTTAAAAAACCATTATGAAACTTGCCTTTACAATCTGTGCCAATAACTACTTGGCCCATGCTAAAACCTTGGCCACTTCCTTTAAAAAGTACCACCCAGAAGTGGTTTTTTGTATTGCTATACTTGATGAACCTAATGAAGGGATAGATTATGATAATTTGGGGGCAGATAAAATATTTTGGATCCACAAACTACTTCCTGAATTGGTATCGGAGTTAACAGATACCTACAATATAGCCGAACTCTGTACGGTGGTGAAACCAAAATTATTTACACATTTTTTTGGAAAGGATTATAATACGGTTTTATATATAGACCCGGATATAAAGGTTTTTGCGCCTTTCAATGAAGTCTTTGCTGCGCTTCAGGAGCACCAAGTTGTTCTGACCCCCCATATATGTTCACCAACGGGCGATACAGGCCACCCCCAAGATAAGGACTTGATGCGAACAGGTATTTATAACCTTGGATTTCTGGCCGTAAATAAAACGGAACAAACCCAATCTTTTATTCATTGGTGGGACAAGCGGGTAAGGGCGTATGGATTTCACGATTTAAAAAAAGGGTTTTTCTACGACCAAATATGGTTGGGCTATGCACCTGCATTTTTGGATAGGGTTTTTGTTTTAAGACATTTGGGCTATAACGTGGCTAACTGGAACCTGCATGAGCGTAAAATCATTAACGAGAACGGTCGGTATTTCGTGAATAATGCCAAAACTCCTGTGGTTTTCTTTCATTACAGCCATTTTAAAATGGAGAACCTGCCAAGTATTGCATCTTATAACAAAAATTTCAATTTGGATAATCGGAAAGATATAGTGCCTCTATATGTAGAGTATAAAGATGACCTGATAGAAAACAATTACAATGTTTTGAAGCATATTGACTATATATTTGGGAAAAAGCCTAAGCCTATTAACGCATCCGTCAAATTAAAAAAAAATAATAGATTCCATAAGGCTTTCGTTTTGTTTAAGAAGACAGTTAGAATGATTTTAAAAGGATATTAAAACCAGAAATATTGTTGCTAATGAAGAAAGGAGTTTCAATAATTATGTGTGTCTATAACGGCAGAGCTAGATTAGCCGATACGTTATCGCACTTGGTAAATCAAAAAACTACGTGTGAAGTTGAAATTGTACTTGTCGATAATAATTCTTCAGATAATACAAAATCGTTTGCCGATAATTGGTGGCGTGAAAATGGAAACCCAACTATTGAATATAAATCATTTTTTCAGCCTGTACCCGGTAAGTCTTATGCACAAGAACTTGGTTATGAAAAAGCAAAGTACGAATATCTCTTGATTTGCGATGATGATAATTGGTTATGTGAAACCTATGTGCAGAATGCTTTCGATATAATGGAAAAAGAAAAAAAAATCGGTGCATTGGGCGGATGGTGTGAAGCGGTTTTTGAAAACAATAAACCAGAATGGTTTGATAAATATGCGAAATATTTTGCAGTTTCTAAACAAGGAAAAGAAAGTGGTGATATTACTAATAAAAAAGGATGTTTGTACGGTGCTGGAATGATTATTAGAAAAAGTCATTGGATGGTTTTAAATAATTTGGGGTTTAAGCCTTTACTAACTTGTAGAAAAGGTGATGCACTAAGTTCAGGAGGGGATACTGAATACTGTTATGCATTGCGGCTGTTAGGATATAGGATATGGTATGATAAACGCTTATATTTTAAGCACTGGATGCCGAAGGGGAGAATGAAACTATCCTACATCCAAAGGCTTCGTAAAGCCATGTCGGAATCAAATTTTATAGTAAGTGTTTATGTGGATGAATTAAAAAATAGAGAGGTAACACAAAAAACCTTTTATAAACGTGCATTTCGTTCTTTAAAGAATGATTTTCTTAAACAGTCTAAAAAAAGACTTAAAGGCTCTTTTGAAGAAAAAGAAATATCTAAGGAGTATTTTAGAGGGCTATATAGATTAATTACTCAATATAGGGAATATTCAAAAAACCGAAATTCTATTAAAACTTGGCTTCCTCAAAATAACACTACCAAGTAGTATGAGAAAGTCGATAGCCATAAAGGTTAAATCCTTCCCAAACGTATCCGAAACCTTTGTGGTTTCAAATATTGTCTTTGCCTTAAAAAACAAGTTTAAGGTGCGGGTGTTCGTAGCTAAATATAGAGGGGTAAATAATTCGTCCCAAGCAGACACCTTGCAGCAATACAACCTAGAAGAAAAAATAGAAAAACCTTTTTCGTTCTCCAAATATCAAGTGGTTAGATGGTGCCAGCTAGCCTTTATGGCACTTCATCCACGGGTGTTGACCTATCTTTTTAAATATTATAAAAATAAATCAAAACGCAATATAAAACCCTTACTGGAACTATATCAATACCGTCATTTTAAAAAAAATGCAGTATGCCATGTACATTTCAACAATGCCCTGCATCCTTTACAAAAGTTAGCCAAAATTGGGTATATAGACCCCAAAGTAATTGTGTCTTTTCACGGTTTTGACGCATTTTTGGAAAATAAAGAAAGCTTTCAAAAAGCGTATGGTGCTTTTTATAGAAAGTATGTAAAGGCGGTAACCGTCAATTCTCAATACCTAAAACAGCAATTGCTTACTTTGGGTATTGACGAAAATTTAATTCATATCATTCCCATAGGGATAGACATACTTGATTTTAAGGGAACAGAAAAGAAAATAATTCCCAAACACCCCATCAAACTTATAACCATTGGCAGGTTAGTACAACTTAAAGGACACACTTACGCCATCAACTGTGTAAGAAAATTAAGAGATGCAGGCTATTTGGTACAATATACCATTTGGGGTGCCGGAGAATCCTTGGATAAATTGCAAAAGCAAGTTGCTGAACTGGACTTGAAGGAAACGGTTTATTTTAAAGGGAAAGCCAGTCAGGAAGATGTAAAACACACCCTAAATGAAAGCCATATTTTTTTAATGCCCTCAACCTACGATGAAATAACCGGTAGGAGAGAAGCCTTTGGTTTGGTTTCCATAGAGGCACAGGCCATGGGCCTTCCCGTAATCGGGTTTAACTCCGGCGGCTTCCCGGATACCCTAAAAAGTGGCGTAACGGGTTTTACGGTAACTGATAGGAATATTACAGAGATGGCAGAAAAAGTTCAATACCTAATTGATAATCCCAAGGTGTATACCGCTATGTCTCAAGCTGCTATTGAACATGCAGCTTCCTTTGATCATCAATATACCACACAACACTATATTGATTTATATGAAGAAAACTTATAATTTATCTTATTCATTTAAAAGTTAATAAATGTTTTAACTGTTGTCAGTTCAAGTGTTTTAGAAAACCGATAAGGTTTTATAAATAGTGTCGCAATCCCTTTTTTTATAAAAAAACTTTATATTCAGGCAACTTTATAAAACAAAAAAAGCGAGCCCTATAAGAACTCGCTTTCTGTTATCAACACCCTTCGGGTTATAAAATTTCAATCAGCTGCAGCGCATTGTGCGCGCCATTGTTGAGGGCATACTGCATCCCATTGACCTCTTGGAAAAATGCTATTTTTAAAAAATAGTAACTTTCACCAGTTCCGGCTGCAGCAGCAGCTGGGGTAAGGGTAACAGTATTGGCAGTACCGGTAATGGGTACATTCATCTCTGGGCTCAGCTGTAGGTCATACCCATCAGGATCGCTAAAGTCCAGATTTAAAAAACCACTGCTAAAACTAACATGCGTTGCTCCGTCAGGAACGGAAATCTGTTGAGCGGGATTTAAATCTGTGATAACCACCTCTCCGGTAACAGTGTCAAGCGTATAATTACTTAGTAACACACTGTCCATATTGGCGCGATTATTAAAGTCAAAACCTTTTAACCAGGCTTTCCCATTGACCGTTGCCATACCGGTGGCTACATTGCGTTGCCCACGTATCGAAGTAAGATCTTCATTTTTTACCTTACTCAGTACTTGGGTCAATCGTGAGGTAACACGGTTATCTTTAGCGTTTGCTAATAAACCGGTAATTGCGTGTCGCAAATGTTTGCCACTACGTGTAATTTCCCCAAACTCAGTTCCGTTTTCACGGGTTCGGGCAAAAGCAGGATCAGAGGCCATACGTTTTTTACTCACACCGCCTTTGGTGCGTACCATATAGCCGTCCTGGCTTTTATAAAAGGTCAACTCATCCAGAGTACCTTCTATTTTTATAAGGCTTTTAATTCTTGGCATAATATTTAATTTTATGATGCCCTCGGGCATCGTTATACAAAAGTTTAATAACCGTCTTAAAAGCAATCAAAATCAGCGCGCGCAAGCATGAGCTCCTACTTACAATATTTTCATTCAATCACTTTTCAAAGAACGGTTACAACAAACCTACAATACCTTATAATGCCCTGCAAACAGTAGGCTCCGTTCAAGTTTAGTTGCGTTTGTTAAAGGCTAAATAACTAAAAAGAAGGCCAATGCAGCCCATAAAACCCGTTTGAATACGTTGAGCTTCGTTTAAGTACGTTCAAAGCCATTTAAACCGCCTATTTTAAAAATGGATACTGTATGGATAGTGTATGGATGGTGTATGGATGGTGTATGGATGGTGTATGGTAAGTAGTAAAAGGATAAAAGATGTCAGTTCGAGTGTTTTTATAAAGTCTGCAAGACTTTATAAAAATGTATCAAGTTTTGTCAGTTCGAGTGATTTTAGCTGAGCTCAAGCTCAGGTAAAATAGTATCGATAACGCTTTTGGTTGTTGGGATCTCAATTAGGTCTCGATACACTCCCTCGTTCCTCAGGAGCACTCGACCTGACGGTTAGTTTTCGGTTGTCAGTTCGAATTTCCTGATTTT
>NZ_CAXBCK010000072.1:0-12700 GCF_963974425.1 uncultured Marixanthomonas sp. | reverse complement strand
TTTAAAATTAGTAAATTCGAATTAATAACTGTCCTATTTTTAGGGAAGCCTACAAGGGAACTTATTTTTTATTTGTTTTTTTATTCCCTTTGCTTGTTTCTTTTTTAAGATATTCGTTTTATATACCTCTATCATTTTATAACCATTATAATTTTATATAACAAAGAAAACTAGGAGTTGTGACAACCCTTTGACAGCTTTTATAGTTGTTAAAAAGCTAAACATAATGTGACAATAAATTGATTGTGGCTCCATTGGGGTCTTTTACAAAAAACCGTCTTACTCCCCAACTTTCATTTGTTATTGGGTATACAATTTCAATTTTTTGCTTTTTGGCACGTTGAAACCAGTTGTCTATGTTCGATACTTCAACTGATAAAAATATTGCCGAGTTATCTAAAGGTTTGTTTTCGTTATTTCTGAAAATTGAAATTTGTGCAGTTGTATTTTCATTTGACGCGAATGTCACGATCCAACCCAAATCCATCGCTACGTCCATTCCTAAAAATTCAGTATAAAACTGTTTACTTTTCTCTATGTCGTTTGAACAAATATTTGGAACAATTCTTCGCATGATTACTTTTTTTCGTTGTGTGAATTTGATTTTAGTGTGTGTTTAAAAATCTGATTTAAGTCAAGCTCCAAATTGTCTTAGATGATGGTCTGTATGTTTATATACCAAAATACCGATTTGCTCTTTGGTCATTTTACCAAAAAAATCGTGAATGAAATTAGGGTTATTATAGTTTTCATAATTACGTAGCAATTCTATCCATTTCAATTTTTCCGACTCCAAGTCGCCAACTTTGGCTTGTGGTTTAAATTGGTCTGAAGTAGGAATATTTTTGTCAAATGGTTTGTCGTCTTTTATCATTCTTTTCATCGCTATTTTGCCGAATATTTTACCCATAAAAGCTTGCTTATACGTATGATTTTCTGTCCCAAGTATCCATCCATTCCAATAGGTATTGTGTTTTAGCACTTGGTACACATTCATTTTACCCCATAGCGCTTTGTTATCTTCATTAATTTGCTGAATTCTCTTGATTAACTGTTCTCTGGAGTTTTGATCGAAAATGGTTTTCATAGTTATAATTTAATGCAGTATGAAGTTATTGTTTTTATTTTTTCTCCTTTAGTGCTTTGAAACACATAAAAATCTGAAAACGCATATTTATTGCCATTTTCCATTATCATCATTCCATTAGCTGCCCCTTCTTTTCCGTGAGATAGGATTTGATTTAATTTCAATTCAGATGCTTTTACAGCTTGCATTCTTTCTAATTCAGCGGTGAAAGCTTCTATTCCTTCAATTTTTTTGTCCCCGATGACATTCCATACTATGCCCTCAGTTACTCCTTCGATTAAAAACTCAACATTCCCTTCTGCAAACGCTATATTAAATTGCTTTAAAAATTCCATTTTGGGTGAATTCCCACAATTGGGACTGGCTATTATTTTGGTCATTTTCTATCGTTTTTAAACTTACATATTCTCATTAGACAACAAGTTAAATTTATGCCCATCTGGGTCGGTAAAAACACAAACATAAAAGCCATTATCATCATAAAAAGCTTTCCTATCCTTGTTAGAGTCGAATACAATTTTACCTCCTGCCTTGTCTATTTCTGTTACCCAGTTATTGTATTCTTCTTTGCTTTCTGCTGCCATAGAAAACATCACTTCATTACCCTTGTTTAAATCGGCTGTTTTACCTTCCAGACTCGATTCTAATTTTTCTGTTTTAAAGAAGTGAATCACAAATTTATCAGGACCAAAGAAGAAACTGACCAAATCATCTGATGGGCTTCCATTTAACTGAAAGCCCAATGATTGATAAAACGTTTTAGTACGCTCTATGTTTTCTACGCCAAGGTTTGCCCAAATTTGTTTTGTTTTCATAATGACTATATTTTTAACTACAACTGCAGTCCGAACTTGTTATCATTTCTTTGTTTAAATATTGAAGAATGTATGCTGACATCTCCATTTTTTCTAACTCTTTTTTTGGTTCAAAGTATCCCTTCAACAAAACCTCTATCAATGTTTCTTTTGTGGGTTCAGATGTTGTTAGGCTATTCCAAGTCCATTCTCTTTTTTCAGATTTATCAGTTGCGTGATTAGGATAAAAATCAAGATTACCCACTCTTATCGTTGGGGAAGCTATGATTTGTGCTTTTTCAGCATCCTCAATTGTCTTCACTGATGTTGATTTGAAAAAGATTTCGCAATCCAAATTATCAAATAGTTTTTGTACCTCCTGAATTGCTGAAACTAATTTACCTTGAACTGTATCGCAGGCTGAACAAGAGTTGTTTTCATTGCTAGGCATTTCTACTTGAATTAGTTCTACTTTTAATACTTTTTTTGTTGCTGTTTCCATTTTCTTACTGATTTAAAATTATTGTTTATCGCTAAGACTTTGGAAACACTAAAAAGACGCAATAATTTGCTTTTTTATTTTAAACAACAGGTTTTGGTTATATTGTATGACATAAATTGGTGATCTGATGCTTCAACCTTTCCGCACTCTTCAAATTTTTCTTTTAACATTTTTCTCGCCCTTTGAATTCTTGACTTCGTTGCCGTTAAAGTTAAGCCCATTTGGGCTGCGACTTCTTTTTGAGATAATCCTTTAATATCTGAAAGGTGTAATGGCAAAGCATATTTCTTTGGTAGTCTGTTTATAAAATTATGAAGCCATACAAAAATATTTTCATCATACTCGTGGTGATTTGATACGTCTAGATTCTCAAAACTCTCTATTGATCTTGTTTGATTCGACTTTTTATAATAGTCACTAATTGTATTCTGCGTAATCCTGTAAAGCCAAGCTTTTATATGTGTAACATTGTTTTTATGCGTGCAATAGTTAGCAACTTTTAGAAGTACCGATTGCGTAATATCATTAGCATCTTCTTCATTTGATACTCGTTTTTTCACAAAAGCTTTTAAGTCCTTTTGGTAGGTTTCCCAAATGGTATACATATCGCATTTCATATGGTGCTTTTTTTATTTTAATCTATCTCCAATTCAACTGCCAAGAAACTCCAAACCGATCTTCTATAAAAGCAAATTGTTTGCTAAAACCGTAATTGTCCAATGGCATTTTTACATCCCCATTTTCGGATAGCTTTTTAAAAAGATGTTCAATTTCTTTATCATTCTCACATTCTACCCAATTGGACACCGCTGGCGTAAAATCCCATTCGTGTTGGATAAAACTGTCGCTACAAATAAACTGCTTGCCGTTTAACTCAAAAATTGCTTTTACAACAGTTCCTTCTTTACCTGGACCCTCTTTTCTGTATCGTTGAATATCAATCACTTTTGAATTATTGAACAAATCGATATAAAAATTCATCGCTTCTTCAGCATTGTTTTTTTGAAATGTTAGAAAAGTAGTGATTTGTTGTTTCATAGACTTATTCTTAAAAATTGATTTAGTTTTCGCAATAATTTTTCAATCGATATAAGAACATTGCCCAATTGTAATTACACCATCTGTAAAAGTCGGTTCTTTCTCGCCAATTAAAGTGTTTAAGAATAATAGTTGTTCTATTATCTTTCCCAGTAAGCTCAAACGATACTTTTGTACCTATCCATTCTTCATCTGAAGCGATGCATTCCCAAACAATTTTACTGTTTTCTACAAGTTCAAGAATTATAAATTTTGTGATATAGCCTTCATCAAAATCAAATTCATTGATAAAACCAACCTCAGGTTTCACCTTGAGTTTCTTCGTCCATATTTCACTTAATCCTTCTTCTGAAGTCAGCGCACTGTAAACCGTTTCTTTTGGTGCTTTTATGTAAATGATGTGCTCAATGCTATCCATTTTTTAATTGTTTGTTGTTGCATTAATGATTAAGAGTAAAATTCTAATAGTCTCTGCATTTACGTCTGACAAATTGTTTTAGAGGTTTCCGTAGTACACTTTAATATTGATTATTTTTCCATCCTTGATTTTAAAATATTCTGCATTTTCAATTTCACGCTTGTCATACGTTATTGCTTTATAGCTTAGAAAAGCTTCATTTTTATCATCGATGAACTTCAAGATTTGATACTGTTCTACACTTTTGTTAAATTCCCAACACTTTTCGAAATATGAAGACTTATCCAATTTATTGTCGTGAGGACTACTGAATTCAAACCTGTCATCAAGAAGGTTTTCTAAAGTTGTTTTATCACTGTTTTCATAACAAGAAAAATAAGTTCGAACTATGTCCTCATTTTTCATTTTGACTGCCGCTCTTTACCATTATTTAATGCTATTCTATTTTCTAATTGATGAAGGTGTCTTTGGGTGTGATAGATATTGAACCAGACCCATTCAAATCTTGTAAATTCGCCATATTCTGGAATGGAAAAATCGATACATGTTAAAGATAAATCTCTGTTTATTATAACCTCTTTAATTTGCTCAATCCTATCTTCTAAGGCCTTTATTAAATCTTTTTTGACTATTTTTTTCTTAGATGGTAAAATCGCTTCTGGGGAATCCATTTTAATTGAAGTATCTAAAAACAGGGTTTTAATCGGTTCTAATTTTTGGTCAAATGGTCTTACTGTTTTTTCAGTATTACCATTTAATGTTTGCACAGAGGCATAGGATTTTAAGATATGCTCCCCAATTTGTCCAGCTGACCAGCCTTTTTTAGGGGAAAAGTTTATTTGTTCTTCTGATAAAGAGGCAAGTGCATTTAATAAACTCGACGTTGTTTTATGAAATTCTTTAAAAGTTTTTTGTTGTTTATTTGTCATTTCTCGTTCTAGGTATGTGTTATTTACAAATTTCAAGAAAAGAAATCAATAAAAACTTGCCCTATGACAAGTTCTACCCTTGAAGTGTCATTTCCTTTCTGATTCTACTTAAAGAAGTATCAGTAATACCTAAATAAGTAGCGATGTATTTTAAGGGCACTTCTTTTATAATTTGTGGCTTTTGGTTCATCAGCTCCAAATATCTTTGCGAAGCACTCTGTGTGTGCATTGTAACAGCACGATGTTTTGCTATAAAAAGCTGTTGAGACATCCAGCTTCGACCCCATTCGGTAAAACCATGTATGGTGCTATACAAGTTTTGAAACTCGTTAAACTCAATTTTATAGACTTCACAATCTGTTAAAGCTTGGATGTTTTCTTTTGATGGGGTACGTAGAAATAGAGAGGCTACCTCAATCAGTATTTCATTTGGACCAAAAAAGTCAGTAGTAATTTCATTGCCATTGTAATCGATAACATAGGATCGAAATAAGCCTTTTTTAATGAGATAATATTCATTACTTATTTTACCTTCTTTAAGTATGGTTTCATTCTTTTTAAATTGAACTTCTATATGAGCCTGAATAATGCTTTTATAGTCTACTTTTTTTATATTAGGATGCTTGTAAACTTTCTCAAAAAAGGAATTTGACATTTTTTTCTTTAAATTTAAAGAAAAATAAGTAAGCACATATCAATAATCAACCTGTTTTAATTTCCTGGTGTTGTGTAAGTAACCATGTCAATTCCAATTCCATTTGGATCCACAATCACAAAATGTCTATCTCCCCAATCTTCATCTCTTATCTCCACTTTAAATGCAACGTCTTTGTTTTTGAGTAGTTCGTAAACTTCATCTACATTTTCCACTTCAATGGTTAAATAAACGCCTCGACCTTCAAAAGGTTGTTGAAATATTGGTTGCTGACTTGGATGGTTGGGTTTTAAAAAACTAATTTCGGCCGACTCATTTGGCGTATGCATCAGTACGTAAAAATCATTTTCGAATGTGATTCCGAATCCTAATATCTCCGTATAAAAGGCTTTAGTTTCTTGAAACTTCTCTGTAATAATTCCTGCGTTTAATTTCATTTTGTTTGGGTTTTGCGCATTTGCTAAAATTGTAAATAGCGAGAATGCAATTAAAAACATGTGTCTCACTGTATTGTTTTTGTAGGTACAAATTTAGAATGAGCCACCCTATTATAATTGTAAAAAACGGACATCCTTCTACCGAAAAGCTTCGGTAGGGGTTACCCCATAAAAGGTCTTAAATTGTTTGATAAAATGAGCTTGGTCAAAGAAACCTACGTCAAAATAGAATTTATTTTCTTTCAGACTTTGCTTAGCGGGTTTGGCATTTAAAATGTATTGAAATCGAACAACATTGCTAAACGCTTTTGGGGTGGTTCCTATATAAAAGTTGAAAATTCTGCGCATTTGTCTTGGACTCAAACCTTTATTTAAGTCACTTCTGGCGTTTAAATATCCCTTATTTTTAAAAATCAGAACTAAGTAATTATAGAAGCGTAGGTCTAAGTCAATAGATTGTTTTTCTATTATTTTCTTTACCTGTTTGTTTAATGCTGCTACAATATCTTCAAAACTTTGACTTGCATCAAATTTAGTTTCGATCCAGTTTGAGAAACTTGGCAACACTTGCTTTAATTCCTGATCTTGGTTACTCAACGATTGTGCGTTAACGTTAAAAAGCAATGGAAATGCCGCTGGCAAAAATCGTATTCCAATGTAATTAAAAGCGTTACCAATAGGGAATTCAGTAAATTTTCTGCAAAAACCCATTATAAAATTTTCAGTCGGGTTGTTAGGATTAAAAAATATATCAATACATCCATCAGAAACCACGCGATACATAAAAGGCTCATTTAAAGTTTTGTAAGTTTTAAGCTGCCAAAAACAGTATATGAAACTCGCTACCTCTTTTTTAGGAATAATTTCCTTGTACACAATCCCTTTATCTTCATCCTTAATAGTTGGTTGAATGGGTTTGTAATAGTTTCTTATGGTTTGTAGTTTTTTCACACTAATTAAAAGTTGAACTTTTCACTATATTGGTAAAATCTAAATGTTATGTGAGCGTAAATTATTTTTGCCTCATTCGGTTCGCTAACAAAGAAAGGCCTAACACCCCAATATTTATGGTGCTATTAGATAAACGATTTCAACATTTTTCGTTTTGAACAGTCATACTAATATTCACTATGCTTTACTTTAATAGGTAGTAAAATAGGTTTATTATCCCGAAGTTTGTTCTCTGTATTTTGAATCATTGTTATTTGAGCTTGCTTATTTTTATTAGATGCAAAAATTAAACCCCAAATCATATCCATCACCCATTTCATATCTAAAAACTTAGTATAAAATTTTTTGCTTGCCTCCCTATTATTGGCATAATTATTAGGAACTATTCTTAAAATGGATGTTTTCGTTCTCAATCTTTTTTATTGTCTAATTCAATCGCTTGTAAAATGTAATATTCGAGTACATCATCTTTATAATCTTTAGGGGCACTCAGTCTTAAGTTTAGTGATTTTTTTCCAACGCCTTCCAAGAGGTTATACTTGTCTTTAAATTGTTTACCATCCGTAAATGAAAAGGTAATTCCTTTTAAGGTAGGGCTTACTGAAATGATAATTCTATGATATCTATACACTGGAACTCCATAATATTTTTCAGTTCCTCCTCGCATTTCTTCTTTTAGCGTTGGAAATTTAGTTTTGATCAAGCTCCTAAATTTTGTAAAAATGGGTTGATGCTCTTCCTTGATTTTATCTTTTATAAATTGATTAATAGTTTTCATATAGGCTAATTTTTGGAATTAGATTTTTGTAGATAATGAGCACAAGCCCAAATCCAAATCGCACAAAACACGATAACGATTCTACCAAGCCAGCCAATTGGAGTCTCTTGTGTTATCATACCGTTTGTTTCACTCAAATAAATACCCATAGTAGCTATTAAACTAAATTCTAAAACCCACAATATTATGGTTAACAGAAGTATGTTTTTTTTATAAGGTTTAAGTTGTTCTTGTTTTCTGAATTGAAAAGTAATAAACACCGTAGCTAAAATCATACATCCTAATAACCCTGCTGCAGCATTATGAATTTGACCGCTTATTGTCATCTGATCTGGTAGGGTGCTTACTGGATCGGTATTAAAAACACCTGCTAAGAAATTACCAAGAGATGCTAATATTAATAGTACACCGCCGACTTTTAAACCAATATTAGATAATTTCTTAATTAGGTATATCCCTAAAAACAGGAAGCTTATACCAAGTGAAAAGAACGTAACTTTCATTAACCAACCTGCATTTCCTAATCCATATTCGCTAATAGGCTGCCAAATTGGATTTACCGAGGTATCAATGATATGTAAAAATACTAACAGAATAATAAATCCAATAGCACTTATTTTGGAAATTCTTAATTTGTTCATTTAATTTAAAGAATGATTTTTATTTTCTTTTCCCTTGAATGTAAGCATACATAGCCATAGCGTGACCGTGCCCTAACTCAAATTCTCTTTTTAGCCAATTGGTTATTTCGGTAGCTTTAACAGCTAATTCTCCATTAATAGTAAACCCTTTTTGTTCAGCTAAATTTTGAAAATCTTGAGCAGTTTTACCTGTTTTTTCTTCGATGTTTTTGATGTATGTTTTGAATGACATAATTATTTGTTTTTAATATTTGAAATTATCTTTTGGCTATAGACATAAGAAACTGTTAGTACAGCACCCACAATAATTGGCATTATAATCTTAACCAAAATTGTGTCTACTGCCATATGACTTATGATTGCAAAAATTAAATTGAATGTTAAGCCTGCATAGGCCCATTCTCTTAGTTTAACGGGAAGTTTTGGAAGCATTATTGTAGTTGCTCCTACTATTTTACAAACTATTAATGCATAAGCAAAGTAGTCTGGATAGCCTAATGGTTTGGTTCCAGCATTAATATATTCGTGGGCAAATAAAAGCGTTACCAACGGTATTAAAGCCTCCATTGCAAAAATTACGGAAGTGGCTATCCAGAATATGACTTTATTCTTTTTCATTTTTTAGGTTTTCCAATAATTCGTCTAATCTTTTTAATGTAGATTTAAGTCCATCTTCCATTCCCATCTCTATTATAGTTTCTAAATCTTTTAGAGAGTTATAGGATACAATGGTCTCAACTTTTGATTTTTCATTCAAATCTAAAAAACTCACGTGCCATTTTGCTCGTGGCATATTAGGATTTAGCGTTCCATTTTCATCACAAAATCCATCTAGCGATTTGTAATAATCAATAGGTTTAATTTCGGTAAAATCTGTTCGTCCCCAATGCTCTGTTCCGTTTGGCTCTATCATAGCGTATAACCAATATCCACCTTCCTTAAAATTCATCGTGTTTGTTTTGGCCGTCAATGGTTTAGGTGCAAACCACTTTTCTAATAATTCACTTTTGGTATAGCAATCCCAAACAAGTTGTCTTTCAGCGTTAAATTCACGTATAATAGTAAGCGTGTTGTTATCCTTGTTAATTAAAAAGTCAAATTGTAATCTGTTCATTATTTTTTGTTTTTTGTTACTAATAGGTCGTCTAAGTTTGATAGTGCCATTTCAAAACCTTCTTTAAAACCCATTTCAATCATAGTCTCAATATCTTCCATTTTATCGTGCTTTAAGGTACTATCTACCAATGTAATCTCATTTTTTTCTGTGAAAAGGTTTGTCCAAAGCGAACGTGGTTTTATTGTATTTTCATTTCCATTTTCGTCACAAAAAGCATCTAACCAAGACAGCAATTTGTTTGTTTCAATTGCTTTATAGTCTGCCTTACACCATGTTTTTTCCTTTTCAGGACTTACCATTGCATAGAGCCACATTCCACCAACCTCTAAATGCAATGTTTTAGTTTCGATATGATAAGGTTTTGGTGCCCACCATTGATTTAATAACTCAGCTTCGGTCCAAGCTTTCCAAACTAATTCAAGGTTGGCATTAAATTCTCTTTGAATGTGAATGGTTTTGTTTTTCTTGTCCACGGAAAAGTTAAATAATAAATTATTTTTCATTTTTATTGTCTTTAAGGTTGTCTAATAAATCATCCAGTTGGTTAAATCGATTTTCCCAAATGGCTCTAAACTGCGCTAACCATTGATCGATTTCTTTCATTTTTTCAACTTTAAGTTGGTAGTGGATTTCTCTCCCTTTTTGATTGGCCTCAACCAAATCACATTCATTTAAAATTTGAATGTGTTTGGAAATGGTAGGTCTTGCCGCATCAAAGTTTTCTGCAATTACTCCTGCCGTCATTGACTGGGATGTTAGTAATACTAAGATTGCCCGCCTTGTTGGGTCGGAAATCGCCTGAAAAATATCGCGTCTTAATTTCATTGTGAAGTTATTTGGCTACAAATGTATGTGAAGTCATTTGACTACGCAAATATTTTATTGATTATTTATTAAAACCTGTAAGATGTGACGTTTTATTTATCTCTTCTACGCATTTTCTATAGCTATTTTGTTCAGAAATCTGGCTACGGGGTTAATTTGGTTTTACGCTATTTAAGTACCCGTGAGCTAAACGGGCAGATACATGTGAATTACGTAACCCAGTAGGCAACCTCTGCAAGATTGGATCATCTATTTATAGATTGTGGTCAGATTAATTATAGCTTATAATTATATTGCTGCTAGTGACAACTTAAGAGGTTGATTCTATAAAGGCTGTGAAGGTTGTAATATGGTATTAAAATAGTGTTTTTTATAAAAGCAGTTGTTGTACTTAGTACTTTTTAGTAAGCAGTATATTTATTCGGATTTTCTAATTGAAATCTCGGGTTATTTTCAAGAAAAATATCAAGGTATGCTGTGTGTGTCGCTCCCAAAAGAATAAAAATTCTATCATTTTCGGTCATTTCTATGTCATTCAAATTGCTATACATTTTTAAATTCCGTTGGTAGAATTTAGTAATTTCATCAACTCCTTCTTGTTTTCCTTTGGTATGTTGTGTTGCTAAGAAATTGTATAGGTTAAATGTTTCCATTTTATAATCTCTCGTGTTAATCGTCCGAAATTGTTCTTTAAATTTTAAAGCGTTTACCCTTTGGTAGTTATTCATAACTTGTGAAATATAAAGACTGTCGGTGACTTTTTTATTGGCTATCTCGACTAAACTTGGGTAATCAAACCCTGATTGGCTGTCTATACCATAAATTCGGTTTGTGCCACTCAACCGTGCGACTTCAAGACCGATTGAATTTAATTCGTCCGAGTAATTTAATCTTTTGGTTTGGTCTTTTACATATTCTGAATATGTCGAAGCTATATAGTCATTGTTTATCGGTTCTAACTCAAGGCAAATAATAGTCGGTTTGAATTCAACGATCTTTTCAACTAGTCTTTTTAAATCAGCTTTTTCATCTGGGTCATTCAAGTCGATTTGGGAGGAATTTGCGTCTGATGTCTGGCTTAAGTGCGCAGTTCCAAAATTTAACACCCTAATTTTTCCGTTTCTTTCTGTTTCAGGGTTTTGTTTATTCTTACTGTTTTCTTTCCCATTTTTGATTTCGGTATGGCAACTAAATAAGATTAAAGTTGCTACTCCAATTAGTAGTTTGTTCATGGATGTAGTCTAGTTTTTTTTTGGTCAATTTTAGCTTTCTTGAGTGGCTTCTCGCAAACATAGGTATAAGGTTCCCATTAATGTATGCAATTAATTTATATACCCTATTCTGTGTTATAGCCTAAAGATACATGTATCACCTTATTGGTTGTACAATTTAATGGCATTTTTTGTTGCCCTTTTGGCGTGCGCCACGTTTGTATAGGTCTAGTCGAGATAGAAAAATAAATAACAAAGCTCACCAAGAAGTAGATTTACCTGTATCACAAAACAACGTAGGTGACCACCCAAGGGCTGGATCACTTTTATAGACCGTGGCCGGGTTATTATAACTTACAATCACACAGATGCTGGTGGCCACGCTTGACGATGGACCACATATAGGATGCGGAGCAAGTTATTTAAAGGCCGTTGAAATACTGATAACCCTATCGGGATTATTAACATTTCAACACAATCATTATGAAGTGATTAAAAAAACAACATATTATATTTGAAGAACTGAACTAGTGCTTTTCATAGGATACGGGGTATTGTGCAGTTTTTATTTCAGTCGTTTTTTAATATCCATTCTCTGATGTAAAACTCTAACGATTTCTACAATCTCATTATCCACTTTTCTGTAAAAAATCAGATGAGATTTAATTTTCGTAATTCTATAGTTTTTTCGAGTTTGTTCTGCAGATTTTCCTATCAAATAATTGTCAGCAATAAATTCAATTTCTGCTATTATTAAATCGTAATATCTGTCTGCTTGTTCTTTAGACCATTTGTTAAGAGTATAAATCCAAATTTTATCTAAATCCTCAATTGCTTGTTGGCTTATACGGTATTTGTTATTACTCATAAGTGTTTACGATGTAATTCTTTCAAATGTTGTTTTGGGTCAAAATTTTCAACAAATCCACTATTTTCTCCAACTTCTAGAGCTTTAATCAGTTCTCTTTCTTTTTTTTCTTCATGTTCTAACAAACGTAATGCAGAACGAATTACTTCGCTAACCGAACCATATCTTCCAGAATTTACTTCTTCTCTGATAAAATCCTCAAAATGATTTCCGAGTGATATTGATGTGTTTTTTCCCATTTTGACTATAATTTTACTCAAATATACCAAATCTTGGTAACGTAGTCAAATTGCACAAAACGGTTGGGCTATGAGTAGTTGCGTGGTTTAGCACTTAACTTTGCAAGTATACACCAAATTGAATATCCTCGAGGATTTTCAGAAGTAGGCAAGAGCAAGCAATTACTTATAGCCATTGTGCCTGTTGCACAAGTCTCGCCAAAGATAAAT
>NZ_CAXBCK010000071.1:0-14549 GCF_963974425.1 uncultured Marixanthomonas sp. | reverse complement strand
AAAACACCTTTAAATACCATTGTTGGCTATACGGGGTTAATGGAAAACACCTCACTTTCGGAAAAACAACATCATTACATAAACCAAATTCATTCAGGGTCGGAATACGTTTCGAAGTTAGTAAACGATTTACTTGATTTTTCAAAATTAGAAGCAGGGAAACTAAAAATGGAGTCGGTCCCATTTTCATTGGAAAACCTATTGCAACAGACAACAGAAACATATCGGGACATTTATTCAGAAAAGAAAGTAGAGCTTTTGGTTACCATAGACCCATACTTACAAAACAGGGTTTTTGAAAGCGATCCCCTACGAATGCAACAAATTCTAAATAATCTAGTTGGGAATGCTTTTAAGTTTACTGAAACGGGAAGTATTGAATTAAAGGCTTCCCTGTTAAAAGCTAGAAAAAAATCAGTTAGAGTTAAAATCGATGTAATCGATACGGGTATTGGTATTTCAGAAGAAAAACAACAACTTATTTTTAAGGAATTTACCCAAGCTGAAGCCGATACCGCTAAGAAATTTGGTGGCTATGGACTCGGGTTAGCGATTTCGAAAAAGTTAGCTAGCTTACTTGACGGAAGCCTTAAAGTAGAAAGTAAACCCGGTGAAGGGAGTACTTTTACTCTACAAATTCCATTAAAAAAATCTGATCGCACAGTCCGTAATTCAACAAAAACTTCTGAAACAGCTTTTAAAAACTTAAAAGCTATTGTTTTTGACGATGACCCAGCGATGCGCACCATGCTTTCTGAATTATTTGGCCAAATGAACATCGAAATTCGTGATTTTGAGAAATATTCTACTTTTGAAAAGGGAGAAAAAACAGATTTTGATTTTGTATTGACAGATATACAAATGCCCACAACCAGTGGCTTTGAAATTTTAGAAAATTTTAAAAAGGGAGCCATAAATAACTATAATAACCAACCAATAATAGCCATGACTGGCAGCCGTGAACACACCCGAAAAGCCTATTTTGACAAAGGTTTTGCCGAAGTTCTACAAAAACCGTTTACCAAAAACGACTTAGTATCGGTATTAGAGAAGGTGCTTCCTTCTTCTATTTCAAGTGTAAAAAAGCAATCAAATTCTTCAGAAACCGTAACTACACCTCAACCCGCACAGCCCGCTAGACAGGAAAAAAGTGATTTGTATGATTTATCATTATTACGATCATTTTTAGAGACCGATGAAGCTCTTAACGATGTACTAGAGGTTTTCTACACCCAAACAAAAAAGGACATGGTAGAGTTGAAAAGTTTTATAGAAGGAAAAAACAGAGAGGAAGTAAGCCAAACTGCCCATAGAATGTTGACGATGTGCCGACAAATTAGTGCCCATAAAGTGATTCCAATTCTTGAAGCTTTAGAAACTATTCCAGAAGAAGAAAAGAGTAATTTAGCTCCTCTTTATAAGGGTTTGCAACTTGAAATAAAGAAATTGCTTACTGCTTTGCAGCAAAACCATTAAAGTTCAATATCGTACTGTTCTAATTTATTATAGAGGGTTTTCCGGGTAATATTTAACAACTTGGCAGCACGCGATTTATTATTCTTTGTTTCTTTTAACGCATTCAAAATCAATTGTTTTTCATTACTTTCTTTTGAAAAATCAGTTGTTTTTGTTTCTGTTTCTTTAGCCGTAACCACTTCTCTTGGGATTACATCTAGCGGTATCTGTTCGCCAGGTGTTAATAAAACCGAACGTTTTATGATATTTTTCAACTCGCGGAGGTTTCCTGGCCAAGCGTATTGTTTAAAGGCAGTTTCTACTTCTTTAGAGAGCCCCATCACATTTTTGTTTAATGATTGGTTGGCTTGCTCCAAGAAAAATTCGGTAAACAAAAATAAATCTTCGCTACGTTCACGCAACGAAGGGATGTGAATGGAAAATTCATTTAAGCGATGATACAAATCTTCCCGGAACCTTCCCTCCTCAACTGCTTTGGTTAAATCCTCATTAGTTGCGGAAATAATCCGTACATCTACTTGTATTTCTGTGTTACTGCCAACTGGTTTTATTTTCCGTTCTTGCAAGGCTCGGAGCAATTGCACTTGATTTTCATAGGAGAGATTTCCTACTTCATCTAAAAATAACGTTCCGGTATCTGCTGCTTCAAAATGGCCTTTTTTATCGTTTACAGCCCCCGTGAAACTTCCTTTTACATGACCAAAAAATTCACTGGAAGCAATTTCTTTGGGAATAGCGCCACAATCTACCGCTACAAATGGTCTATTGCTTCGATTACTGAATTTGTGAATAGCATTTGCAGCTACTTCCTTTCCAGTACCACTTTCACCTTGTATAAGCACGCACATATCGGTAGGACCTACCAACTTTAAATACTGATTGAATTTTTTTGAAGATTCACTGATTCCAGTAACAAAATTACTTTCCGGTGGTTTCGGGTTCGATTCTTGTTTTTGTACTGCTTTTGCCTCTGTATTTGAGGATGAAGCGGGTTTCTGTTGACTTGAAGATTTCTTTGGTTGTTCTGTAACGGGCTTCTCAAGACTTTCAGAAGCTTGTTCTATAATCATTAACAACTCTTCTGGACGGAAAGGTTTTGAAATATAGTCTAAAGCTCCTTTTTTAATGGCCTCAACTGCTGTATTTACTTCAGCATAACCCGTCATAAGGATAACGCGAGTTTTAGGATAAGTTTCTTTCACATGTTCTAAAAGAGCCATTCCATTTGTGTCGGGGAGTTTTAAATCGGTAATCAATAAATCAAATTCCTCATCTTTTAGGAGTTCTTTACCATTAGTTCCAGTACTGGTAGTGGTCACCGAAAATTTTTTGCGTTCTAGAAATGTGGCAAGCATTTTTCCGAAAGCAATATCGTCTTCAACAATAAGAATCTTGTGCGTCATACTATTTTTGTCTCCACACAAAAATACAGCTATGGTAGGAGCAAACTTTTAAAGTTTTCATAAAAAAAGGGATGCCCCGAAGGACATCCCAAATATATCGAATATAATCAAGTGAAATTACTTAGTCTGTAACCACTGTCCTTCACTATTTATATAAACAGTTTTCTCTTTACTGTCAGCTGTTGCAATCATTAATTTATATTGATCTTTAGCATTTTTATATGCTTTAGATACAGTTGCTCCATCATATTTTGTAGATACAGCTTCTAAAATTGGTTTTGGTAATTCGGAAGCTTTTACCTCAGTAAATCCTTGTGCTTCTGAAGCCTGTGCTTTTTGAGCTAATGTTGCTTGATCACTTGATGCTTGAGCAATTGCTCCATCTTGTGCGTTTACAGCGGTTAGTGATCCTAATGCGATTGCGATTGCTAAAATTGACTTTTTCATAGTTTTTAAATTTTATAATTATTATTTCGTTTCTAATTCTGTTCTATATAATGAAAAAGTAATGCCATGAAGATTTAATGAAAGACAAAACCATTAAAAAGCACTTTCATTGCTAGCATGACAAGATTTTTCAATTACTCTGTAATTAATTTTTAGCTGTATAAATCCACTAAACACCTGTGTAATATTCACACAAAAATTGTTTAAAGACAAACGCTGCACTCCAAGTGGCAAATTGAAAATTGATTAGTTAATACTATTTATTAATCCTATAATTAAAACACTCCATTATTTTAAATAGAGTATAACAATCTAATTTTGGTTAAGTTAATTCGCCTTGCTTATGTCGGTGTAGAAAGAAATACTAAAACTTGAACAAATTTGAAACTCTTAGAAAACTGAGACTTCTACCCTTTTAAAAAAAAGCGCATAAAAAAAGGGATATCCAAATAGATATCCCTTAAAAGTATTGAATTTGGCTAATTCAAATTATTGTCTACTTTTTCCGCTCATTTTCATTTTCTTCTTCATCCAATTACCATCAGCAGTTGCATATAAAGTTTTTTGTTTATTATCGGCTGTTGCGACAACAACTTTATATTCCCCTTTGGCATTTTTGTATGCTTTAGATACCGTAGCACCTTCAAAATCGCTTGCCACAGCTTCTAGTACTGGTTTGGGTAATTCGGTTGCTTTAATCTCTTTAAAATCCTGAGCAACTGTTTCTTGAGCATCAACAGCTTGTGTCATTGTTGCTTCGTCGGTTGAAGCTTGTGCTACTGCTGCATCTTGTTGCGCATTTACTGCGGTTAACGATCCTATTGCTAGTGCGGTTGCAAAAATTAACTTTTTCATAGTTTTAAATTTTATGTTGTTATTATTATTACTAAATTCTGTTCTATACACTGAAAAAGTAATGCCATTAATATAAATTCGCTATTAAAACCTCTTCTAACAACAGCTATTGATGGTCTAACAGGTTTTAATAGCGAATTTATATTAATATGTTTAGTGTGTAAAAGCAGTTCACAATTGTGTAATATTCACACAAAGCCAGTTTTAAAGTCAATTTTTTTGTCCCATATTTTTTGAGACAGCTTTGCAATTAAACTGTTATTGAAACTAAATTAGTTTATTGAAGTATAAAGCATAAAAAAGAGGATGCCCAGATTGGACATCCTCCGAAGTATTGAATCTAACTACTGCAGCTTACTGCTTCTTAATCCACTCACCTTGACTGTTTGCATAAACGGTTTGTTCTGCTTTCTCAGCTGTTGCAAGCACCAGTTTGTATTCGCCTTGTTCATTTTTGTAAGCTTTAGATACAGTAGCGCCTTCAAATTCTTTGGCTACGGCTTCCAATACTGGTTTTGGTAATTCGGTTGCTTTAATTTGCTTAAAGTTGTCTTGGGCTGGAGTTTGTGCACTTATAGTTGCTTTCGCTTCATTAGTAGAAGTTTGTGCGATTGCCTTATCTTGTGCTTGAACTGCTGTTAGGGATCCCAGCGCTATAGCGATTACTAAAATTGACTTTTTCATAGTTTCTAAGTTATAGGTTTGTTATTATCTTTTTGTTATTTGACTTGTATAATGAAAAAGTAGTGCCAATTCAAAATCTCTTCAGAATTATTTAATTAACATATTAATTATCAATTATTTAAATAACACCTGGTCTTTTTATAAAAAATGAAATACTGTGTAGAAAATGGGTACAGTTGTGTAAAATGTATACATAAACTGTATTTAACTAGTCAATTTTGGGAGGTTTGCGGTTGGCTTTTTTTAAAGCAGTGTTCTTTTTTGTTTTTAACCGCTTTTCAATTGCCCTTTTAGGAGTTTTAGTTTTTTTCCTTTTTTTAACGGGTTTCAGGCTTTGTTTCAGCAAATCGATTAAACGTTCTATCACAATAGCTTTGTTACGGTGCTGGCTTCTGCTTTCACTGCATTGAAGGCTCAAGATTCCTTCAGAAGAGATTTTGTTTTGTAGTTTTTGTTGCAACCGCTGTTTTTCTTGATCACTTAGCGCCAGTGATGCTTCAATATTAAAACTCACCTCCACCTTACTAGACGTCTTATTTACATGTTGTCCGCCTGGGCCACTGCTTCGCATGGCTTTAAAGGTTAATTCTTTTATTAGTGTATCGGTATTCATTTTAACTATTAGGGCGATGTTCAGGTTGCAGCAAATCGTTTACCGTTTTAACAGGATTAAAGGTAATCAATGGAACTTCTATAAAAACCGAATTCCATTTGGCCATAGCACCATTCCAAAGACCAGGAAGTTCTAAAGCTTTTAAAGGTTTTCCATCTTGTGATTTTAAAGAAATAAAGCCCGTATCAGGATCACAGTATTGTTTTAGATCAAATTTTTCGCCTTTAAAATTTCGGATTCCACACACCAAATCTACTGGGTTAAAGTGCGTCGCTTCGTTTACGATTGCTTTTTGATGAGAATCTTCCATATCTATCTGGGCTGTTTCTACAATCTGTAAGGTGGTTTCCCCTTCGTTATTTTTTACCCAAAATGGACCACCCCCAGGAGCTCCTGTATTTTTTACCACACCACAAACCCGTAAAGGTCTATTCAATTTTTCGTATAATTTTTCTTTGGTTTGAGGCAATTCTTTACAATTAAGGTGGTTCCATAGAAAAGAATGGATGTCGTTTATTTCTTCTTCGGAAATGGTATCGCTCGACAATTTTTCAAGAAAATCAAAAGCTTTTTGCTGTAACCAAATTAATTTACCGGCTAACATTTTTTTATACTGTGCAATCTCCTCCACGCGTTCACGGACAATTACATTGTCGATGTTTTTAATAAAAACAATATCGGCATTTACCTCATTTAGGTTTTCCAATAACGCTCCGTGACCAGAAGGGCGAAAAATAAGGTTTCCATTACTATCACGAAAAGGTTTATTGTCTTCGTTTACGGCAATGGTATCGGTTTCTTTTTTCTGAAACGAATACGAAATATGAAATTTGGTCTTAGTAGCTTTTGTCAATCTACTTTTAACCGCTTCAAATTCATCTTTAAATTTTGAAACATGTGCTTCTGAAAACGTGAAATGCAAGTAAGCATTGTCTTTTGCCGAAGCATAGAAGGCGGCTTCATATAATTGCTCTTCAAAAGCTGTGGCGTAGTATTTTTTATATTTATGAAACGGTATCAAGCCTTTTGGTAAGTTTCTATATCCCAAACCTTTTGGTTGCAGCATGGCTTTTATAAAATAATGAGCCCGTTTTCCTTTTTTATTAGTTTTATAGTTTGGGTATAATTCGCGTATTTTACTCCGTACTTCGTTTACAAAAGCAAAATCCTTTACATTGCTCACAAAGACATCCAATGCTTTATGGTTTCCTTTTTTTATGTATTTATTTAAAGATTCTTCATCGGGATCGTATTCTTTTAAAAACTGATATAAAAACTTAAACATTCGCGTTGCCGCTCCGGAAGCTGGAACAAATTTTACGAGTTCCTTTTGCTGCTTTTCGGTTTCATAAATATGGATTAGCTGTTGCTGCTTTTCTTCGGAAATAACTTCGATTCCATTACCTACAGAAGCAGTTGTTACAATAGCGGAATAGGGAATCCCCTTTGCAAAAGTTTCTAGTTGTTTTGCTACTTCTTCTATAGTGTGACCGTTTTCCTCTATTTGTTTTACGTCTTTTTTATTTAACATAATTAGTTGTTGAGCAATCCCTCAATAATTTTGGTTGCGGTTTTCATCCGTTGTTCTACAGAACCTTTTAAAACTGTATAAGGGAGTTGTTTTTTGCGTAGTTCTGTCTCAAAAATAGTAAACATTTTTAATCTATCGTTAGGGCGATCCCGTAATCTGTCTGCTTCCCACGGTACATCAATATAGGTTAAAAAATAATGGTGATATTGATTTTCTTCAGCAGCTTTTTTTATTTCCGAAGGGCAAAATCCGGTGTAATAGTATTCTGAATATACTTTCAGCTCCAACAAGTTGGTGTCGCAAAACAGCAGGGTGTTGGCTGTTTTGGTTTTTTTATTTTCCAATGCAATCTGCCCTTTTGCAATGGGCAACAGATCGTCACGGGTAATCGCTTCTTTTTTAGCATCCCACTTTTCTTCTAAATAACCGCGCATATATTCAGGCACCCATTTAGTGTTATAATGTGCAGCCAATTGTTTGGCCAAGGTTGTTTTTCCGGTAGATTCAGGGCCGTACAGCACAACTTTTATGCAATGATCCCCGTTTCCTGCGGATTGTTTAAGCGTTTTTTCCATGCGAAATAACCAGCGATTGATATAAAGACAAAAATAATATACAGCATACTACTAATGGTGTACCCTTTGTAAAAATACAACGGGACACTTATAATGTTTCCTGCTAATAAGAAAAGCCAATTTTCAACTTTTCGTTTTGCTAAAAGCCACATACCTACAAAAAACAGGGCGGTGGTCAAAGTATCTACATAAGCGGTCCAAGAGGTCCATTTTTCAAAAAATTCATAGACTGCGTAGATAAATAGCAAAGTACCTACAAAAATTCCTGCCGAAATATACTGCTCTTTATTGTTTGTTTTACTGATTGGTGTATATCGAGTTGGAGTCACTTTTCGAGTCCAAATATACCAACCGTACACACTCATTATAAAATAGTAGCCGTTTATAATCAAATCGCCCAATAAGCCCCATTGCCATAATAAATACACAAAAATTGATGTGCTGACAATGCCTGTAGGATAGACCCAAATACTATTTTTCATTGAAAATAATGAAGAAGCCAAACCAAATAAAACGGCTGTGATTTCAAGTACTATTTGGTGGGTGGCATAGCCTTCGTACTGCCCGAATAAAAACTCAAAAATGGGGTTCATAGTCGCTTCGATCAGATTTTACTATTTTTATATATAACAACCCTCGTTCAACAGCTTCTAAGGCTGTCTTCATTTCTTTATTGAGCAATTGCATTACTGCATCATATTCTCCATAAACTTGGGTGCTCAACGGATTTTCTTTTACCGTAAGGCCAGAGTTTCGCAAGTTTTTTATAAAATTAATAATAGCCGGCTCATAATCATCTTGAATAGGCGTGAGTGTTAATTCTACTGAAATATTCATATTATAATTCGTTTAAAGCCAAAGGTACAGATAATACAACTTTATAAAAGAAGGATGACCGATAAGATTACGGAGTTGATATTCTAATTAACTGGCTTTATTTTTGCAATGGTTGTACCATATCATTTCAGTATCTTTAACCCATGCGTATTTTTATATTTAGTATACTTTTTATTCTAACGATCACTTCTGTGAGTGCTCAAAATGAGGCATTGGCCAAAAACTATTTTGAGCAAGGGGAATATGAAAAGGCTTTAACTATTTATGAAAAACTATATAAGCAAACACCAAACCGATTAGACTTTTTTATCGCTTTGGTGGAAGTGAACCAACAGTTGGAAAATTTTACTGTTTCAGAAAAACTACTTCAAGAAAAGTTGAATAGTCGCATGATTAACCCACAATTATATGTAGAGTTAGGGTATAACTATTCGCTTCAACAAAAAGACAGTCTAGCGAATGCCAATTATAATAAAGCGATTGAATATACGCTCGAAAGTCCTAATTATTCATACTCCATTGGAAAAGCTTTTTCGAAATATAGTTTGCTTGATTACGCAATCACTACCTATGAAAAAGCCATGGAAAATGATACCAATAAAAACTACGATATCCAATTGGCTGAAATTTATGGCGAGCAGGGAAAGTTGGAAAAAATGTTTGCTAGTTATATCAATTTAATCGAAAAAAATCCTTCTTATAAATCTAGTGCAAAGCGAAAGTTTAGTAGTTTTATTAAAGAAGAACCTACAACCGAAGCAAATACAATCTTTAGAAAAATATTATTACAAAAGCTACAAAGCAATCCTGATGTTCTGTATAACGATTTATTAAGTTGGTTGTTTATTCAACAAAAAGAGTTTAAAAAAGCATTTACGCAAGAAAAAGCTATTTATAAACGCACTGGAGAAGAGTTAAGCGGTATTGCCAACCTTGCTTTGGTTACTATAGCCGAAGAAGATTATGAAAACGCAAAGGACATTGTCACCTTTATAATAGAACACTCCTACACCCCCGAAGCCAAATTACAAGGCCATCAATATTTAATGAAAATAGCCTTAAAAACGGCCACAAAAAAAGACTATCCAGAAATTGAAAAAAAGTTCAAAGCTCTATTAGATGAATTCGGTTATGGTTCACAAACCTATGCGCTTCAAGTAGATTACAATCATTTTTTGGCTTTCAACGCTGAAAAAAAAGAAGATGCTATTTCAAATTTAAAAACACTTTTAAAAGACAGGCTCACTTCATTTCAGGAAGCACGAGTAAAAATGGAACTGGCAGATATTTTGGTGTTCGATGAAAAATTTAACCAAGCACTAATCTATTATTCGCAAATTCAGAAAAAAGTTAAAAATGATGTCTTGGCACAAGAGGCAAGGTTTAAAGTAGCCCAGACGAGTTATTATAAAGGTGATTTTGAATGGGCTCAAATACAGTTGGACGTTTTACGAAAATCTGCTTCTCAACTTATCGCCAACGACGCCATGGAACTCAGCTTAATGATTCGTGATAATTCGTTAGAAGATTCTACCCAAACTGCTTTGAAAAAGTATGCTCGTGCAGATTTATTGGCATTACAGAATAAAGATTCCGAAGCCATTCAACAACTAGAAGATATCCTTACCAACCATAAAGGAGAAAAAATAGAAGATGAAGCCTTATTAAAGCAAGCTGAGTTATTTGAAAAAACAGAACAGCTACAAAAAGCCGAAACTAATTACAATAAATTAATAGAATTATATCCTGACGAAATCGTTGCTGATGATGCTTATTTTAGGTTAGCAAAACTTTATGAGGATAAACTAGTAAAACCCGATAAGGCAAAAGACTTGTACGAACAAATAATCTATAACTTTGCAGACAGCATCTACTTTGTAGAAGCTCGAAAACGCTTTAGGACTTTACGCGGAGATGCTATTGAGTAATGTATTAAAACACAAATGACGGAGCCTTCATATAAAATAAACCTCTATGTACATATATAACGTAACCATAAATATAGACAATAGCGTTCACGACGAATGGCTAGATTGGATGAAAACAAAGCATATTCCAGCGATGTTGGATACCGGAAAATTTAAAAAAGCATTAATGACCCGGGTCCAAGTAGAAGAAGAAATGGGCGGTATTACCTACTCGGTGCAATACCGAACCGAAAGCAAGGAGATGCTTCAAAAATATTACGAAGAAGATGCCCAAACATTGCGGGAACAGAGTAAACCTTTTGAAGGAAAGTTTGTAGCTTTTAGAACAGAGATGCAAGTTGTTAATGAACAGTAATTTTCAATAGTAAACAACAAAGCCCAAAAAACTAAAATAGTTTTAATGGGCTTTATAAGATGTACATTGCACTCACTCCTCAACAAGGCAATACACTGATTTTCAATTAATGAACGCAATATACTGTCAAAATAATTTACGCTAAAACATTCTTTATTGGTTTTTGTTTAAATGATGTTTTTTTCGTTCAACTACGCAAATAACACCATTTTAAGGTGTTTTTTTAATCGTGTAATGCTATCCATTTCTTATTCAATAACAGTATATTTAGCCAAATACATTAATTAGTATGAGCAAACAAGTTCGAGCAAAAAAACATTTGGGTCAGCATTTTCTCCACGACGAGAATATTGCCGAAAAAATTGGAGATACACTCACGCTGCAAGGCTATAAAAATGTGCTAGAAATTGGTCCTGGAATGGGCGTGCTCACAAAATATCTTATTAAAAAAGATATTCAAGTAGTTGCAATGGATTTGGATAGTGATTCCATTACATTTCTAGAAGCAAATTATCCGGATGAAAACCTTCAAATTTTAGAAGGGGATTTTCTAAAAACAGAATTAAGTGATTTCTTTGGAGATGAGCCTTTCGCCATTACTGGCAACTTCCCTTATAATATCTCCACACAAATTGTCTTCAAAGCATTAGAAAACAGAGCGCAAATTCCAGAGTTTACTGGAATGTTTCAAAAAGAAGTTGCGCAGCGCATCTGTGAAAAAGAAGGAAGTAAAACCTACGGAATACTTTCAGTACTTACGCAAGCTTTCTACGATGCCGAATATTTATTTACGGTAAAACCTGGTGTTTTCAACCCACCTCCTAAAGTAGATAGCGGCGTACTTCGGTTAAAGCGGAAAAAAGATTTCTCACTGCCTTGTAATGAAAAACTATTTTATAGAGTGGTTAAAACAGGATTTCAGCAACGCAGGAAAACGTTAAGGAACAGTTTAAAAACCTTTAATCTTTCCGATAAGCTAAAAGAAGATAGTATATTTGGCAAGCGTCCGGAACAACTTTCGGTATCTCAATTTATTTCGCTCACCCAAAAGATAGAAAACGATGCAATTTCAACTCACTAATGAATTTCTTGAGCAAGTTGAACAACTCATTACCACTAGAGATGGTAGTGCGCTACGTGAATTATTACAAGAGTTTCACTTTGCTGATGTCGCCGAAATTTTAGAGGAATTAGACTCTGACGATGCTACGTATCTTATAAAATTACTGGAAAGCGATATCACTTCGGAAGCTTTAATCGAGCTAGATGAAGATATTCGTGAAAAAATATTAGATCGCCTTTCTCCTAAAGAAATTGCAGCCGAACTTGAAGAAATGGACACCGATGATGCGGTGGATGTCATGGGCGAATTGGATGAAGACATCCAAAAACAAGTAATTAAAGAAATTGAAGATACGGAGCACGTTGCCGATATTGTGGAACTGCTTAAGTATGAAGAAGACACCGCCGGAGCTCTTATGGCTAAAGAGTTAGTACGAGTAAAAGAAACTTGGACCGTTGCCGGATGTGTACGCGAAATGCGCCGGCAAGCTAAAAATGTTACCCGCGTTCACTCTATTTACGTTGTAAACAAACAAGGAAAATTAACTGGACGACTTTCATTAAAAGATTTATTGACCGCTGGAGAAAAAGCACATATAAGTGATATTTTTATTCCGAAAGTAGATTATGTAACTGTCCACACTGAAAATGAAGAGGTGGCTCGTATTATGCAAAAATACGATCTAGAAGCCATTCCAGTTGTTGATGAAAACGGCGTATTGGTTGGTAGAATTACCATTGATGATATTGTAGATTTTATAAAAGAAGAAGCCGAGCGTGATTACCAAATGGCAGCCGGTATTTCAGAAGATGTTGAAGCCGATGACGGTATGTGGAAAATCATCCGAGCTCGTTTGCCTTGGCTAATCTTAGCGTTGGCAGGTGGTTTTATAAGTGTTACTGTTTTGGGCACTTTTTCTGATGCGATGGCAAAACACGCTGCGCTTTTCTTTTTCGTTCCACTTATTGCAGCGATGGCTGGTAATGTAGGTGTGCAATCGTCTGCCATTGTTATGCAAGGATTGGCAAACAACAGCCTAAAAGACTCCCTTTTAAAACGATTATTGAAAGAAGTTGTTCTTAGTTTATTTAATGGTTTTGTGCTTTCCTTACTATTAATCGCCGGAGGGATTTTTATCATGGGTCTCGATTTTAAATTTGGTCTTACTATTGCCATTTCTTTAATTTCCGTAATTATCAGTGCCTCTTTAATAGGAACTTTTGTCCCTATTATTTTAGACAAACGCGGTATAGATCCTGCTATGGCTACTGGTCCCTTTATCACTACTAGTAATGATATTTTAGGTATTTTAATTTATTTCACCATCGCTAAACTAATACTAGGATTTTGAACTCGGTTTTTTCATATACGTTCCAGGTTCCAAAATCGGCTATCGATGTTAATGGCCATGTTAATAATATCACCTATCTAGAATGGTGTCTCGATATTGCTGAAAAGCACTGGTTTTCAAAAGCTCCTAAAGAAACGCACAACACCTACTTTTGGGTTGTTTTAAACCACTTTATTGAATATAAAAACCCATCTTTTGAAGGTGAAGAACTGCAAATTGAAACTTGGGTTACTTCTGCCGAAGGCGTAAAAAGTGAACGACACTACAAGATTTTCAGAAAAAGTGACAATAAAATAATGGTCACTGCTAAAACCCTTTGGTGTTTTGTTGAACTTAAAAGCCAAAAGCCTACACGTATTACCGAAGAAATTCGTAATTTGTTTCTATAAACTGAAACAAATTGAAGACAATAAACCTTCAGAAAAAACTCACCTCATTTAGCAAACACTGGCATCCGCATCAAATAGCTGTTGTGGACGATATGCAAGTGCTACTCGCTAAACTGAAAAATGAATTTGTTTGGCATAAACACGAAAACGAAGATGAATTATTTTTCGTGCAAAAAGGAACGCTTGAAATGCACTTTCGCGATACAATTGAAATTGTAAAAGAAGGTGAACTAATTGTTGTTCCAAAAGGTGTGGAACATTGCCCAAAAACCCGAAATGGGGAAGAGGTACACGTGCTACTATTTGAAAAACTCGCTACAAACCACACAGGAAATGTAGTAGATGAAAAAACAGTTTCTGAATATCCAAAAATCTAAATTATGAAAATTCTTCACTTAGATAACAACCATCCGCTTTTATTGGAACGCTTAGCAGAAGCTGGTTTTAATAATGAAGAAGATTATACGTCTTCAAAAGAAGAAATTGAAAAAGATATTAAAAAGTACGATGGGATTGTTATTCGTAGCCGTTTTAAGATTGACAAACAATTTATCGATGCTGCCAAAAACCTGAAATTCATCGCGCGTGTAGGTGCTGGACTGGAAAGTATCGATGTTGATTACGCCAAAAGTAAGAACATTCCTTTAATAGCAGCACCAGAAGGTAATAGAAATGCTGTGGGAGAACACGCTTTAGGAATGCTGCTTTCCCTCTTTAACAAGCTAAATAAAGCAAACACCGAGGTAAAAAATGGTCAATGGAACCGTGAAGCAAACCGTGGTACCGAATTAGATGGGAAAACAGTAGGACTTATTGGCTATGGAAACATGGGCAAAGCCTTTGCCAAAAAATTACAAGGTTTTGATTGTACGGTGCTATGCTATGATATTAAAGACGATGTTGGAGATAAACACGCTACCCAAGTTTCGCTTAAAACATTACAAGAAATGGCAGATGTTTTAAGCCTTCACACACCTTGGACACCTTTAACCGATAAAATGATTAATACGGATTTTATTAGCAGTTTTAGCAAACCGTTTTG
>NZ_CAXBCK010000070.1:0-14713 GCF_963974425.1 uncultured Marixanthomonas sp. | reverse complement strand
ACTACTCACTACTCACTACTCACTAACAGGCTTATACGCCATTGCCTTAATTTCTACCATTAAATGTGGATGTGGTAATTGATGTACCGCAACCGTTGTTCGCGCTGGTCCTGTTTCTTTTTTGAAAAACTGGGCATACACTTCGTTGTAACCAGCAAAATCATTCATATTTACTAAAAACGTAGTCACATCTACCACGTCTTCTAAAGTTGCGTTTTCGGTAGCGAGATAGTCTTTTATATTTTCGAGGCCGGCTCGGGTCTGTTCTTTAATATCAAACTGCATACTGCCCATTTCGTCCACTTGATTGGCTCCGGCAATAATATTATCAGGCAATCTTGAGCTGGTCCCGCTAATAAAAATAAAGTCGCCCACTCGTTTTACATGTGGATACGCTCCACGAGGTGTTGCTTTTCCTTCTACCAATTTACTTTTGTTGCTCATGTTTTTTATTTTAAGTTTTTTACCACTGCATCATCGTGCATAATCTCTTTGGTTTCTCTTTTTACCAACTTTAATTTTTCCTGAAGCGATAGCGAATCGGGTAATTTTCCATCATCCAGCAAGTTTAAAATGGCCTTGTCTTGAGCACGGCCTTTTCGCAACGCTTCGTCATAGCTAATGTGTTCGTTAAAGGTAACCAAAGAATATTTGCTGTAATATTCCTGTGGAAATTCAGCTTCAAAAGCAGTTTCCAACTTTCTTTTTCGTTGGAATAACGGACTTGCGGTATGCTCTTTCATTTCGTGAAAGTTATCGACTGCTAAATCAGCAATGGCATCGGTGTCTTTTTTTCGTTTGGCTTCATATTCTGAAAATACGATTTTCCAATCGGTCTTTATATCTTCTTTAGCCTCAAACTTATCTAGTATTTCATCAAAAACCACCACATCTTCAAAAGAAGCATTCATCCCTTGTCCGTAAAAAGGAACAATCGCGTGGGCCGCATCTCCTAATAAAAGCGTTTTTCCATAAGTACTCCAAGGTGAACATTTTATCGTGCCTAAAGGCCCAGTTGGGTTATTGAAAAATTCTTCAGCTAAATTGGGCATTAATTGTAAAGCATCTGGAAATTCTTTTTTGAAATATTCCGTAACACGTTCTGGTGTATTTAAATTTTCGAAACAGTAATTGCTGTTTTTATACGGAAGAAATAGGGTTACTGTGAAACTTCCATCTAAATTGGGCAGGGCAATAAGCATATCTTCTCCGCGTGGCCAAATGTGCAACGCATTGGTATAAGTGCGATAGCTTCCATCTTTTGTAGCAGGAATTTCCAGTTCTTTATAACCATGGGTTAACCAATCTTGCGAAAAACTGAACAAAAACTTTTTATGTAAAAACATGTTTTTTCTAACGGCTGAACCGGCACCGTCCGTTCCTAATAGAATGTCTCCGCTTAATGTAACCTCTTCATTAGTTTCGTAATTTTTAAAAGTTGCCGAAGCAATAGGTAAATCGACTGTTTTACAACCGTGATTAAATATAATGGTTACGTTCGGCATTGCTTCCGCAGCGTCTAACAGTAATTTATTTAACCCTGGACGTGAGACCGAATTAATATATTCATTTTGCCGTCCGCTATATTTGCTTAAAAACGTATTACTTTCACGGTCATGAATCATACGGCCGTTCATAGGGATACAGAGCTTTTTGGCATCTGCTTCTACGCCTGCAAGTCGCAACCCTCTTAACCCTCGGTCGCTTAAAGCCAGATTTATGGAGCGTCCAGCGTCTTGGGTTACTTTTCTAAGGTCCGGTCTTTTTTCTACTAACGTTACTTGGTATCCTCGTTGTGCTAACCGTAAGGTGAGTAAACTTCCGCAGAGTCCGGCACCGATTACTAATATGTTTTCTTTTTTATTCATAAAGGTGAAGTTTGCTGCTCGATATTAATTGTTTACTACTTGTTTCAGTTTTTGGACAAATTGAAACACATCACTAAAACTATTGTAAAGTGGGGCAGGGGCAATACGGATTACATCGGGTTCACGCCAATCACTAATTACACCAGCTTCGGTTAATTTTGTATGTAAATTTTTATCGGCATTCTTTACTTGAATGGATAATTGGCAGCCACGTTCTTCTGGGTTTCTTGGGGTAATAACCGAAATACTTTCGTTATTCATTTCATCTAAAAGAAATTCTAAAAAGCCGGTTAGTTTAACCGATTTCTTCCGAAGGTTTTCAAAACCAGCTTCTTCAAAAACATCTAACGATGCTCTAATTGCCGCCATTGATAAAATTGGTGGATTGCTTAACTGCCAGCCTTCCGCACCCGGTAAGGCATCAAAATCCTTGCGCATATTAAAACGGGTTTCTTTATTATGACCCCACCAACCAGCAAACCTTTTTAGGTCTTTGTTGTTGGCGTGGCGCTCATGCACAAAACAACCGCCTAAACTTCCTGGGCCGCTGTTTAAATATTTATAACTGCACCATACAGCAAAATCGGCTCCCATTTCATGTAAGTTCGGTTGAATGTTACCTGCTCCGTGTGCTAAGTCGAAACCTACTTTACAATTATATTTGTGGCCTAATTCGGTTATTTTTTTCAAAGGATAGGATTGTCCGCTGTAATAATTGGTGCTCCCAATCATTAACAAAGCGATTTCGTCACCTTGCTCTTTCATAATAGCTTCTAAATCTTCAAAACGGCATAATTCTTCGCCCTCTCTGGGTTTCCAAAGGATGAGTCCTTCTTTTGAGTCGTAGCCATGAAAGTGTAACTGACTTTCCATCGCGTATTTATCGCTAGGAAACGCATCGGCTTCTACTACTATCTTATATTTTTTGTCAGTGGGTTGGTAAAACGAAACCATCATTAAATGGAGGTTGGTGGTCAGCGTATTCATCATCACCACTTCGCTAGGTTTCGCACCTACTATTTTAGCCATGCTTTTGGTAAGCAATTCGTGGTATGGCAACCAAGGGTGTTCACCTTCCGTATGACCTTCAACCCCTAGTTTTGCCCAATCTTGCAGCTCTTTTTGGATGTATTCTGAAGTAGTTTTAGGCTGTAATCCCAGACTGTTTCCGCAGAGGTAAATCAGTTCCTTGTTGTTTGAGTCTGTAGGGATATGGAATTTTTTTCTGAAATGCGACAAGCTGTCTTCTGCATCTTGTTGTTGTGTAAATTCCAGTGAGTTTTGGTAGTTCATATTAGTAGTTTCGGCTTCTAACAAAAATAGCAATTTAATATGGTTTCCTAATATATAGGATTAATGCTTTATGGATAAATTTTAATGAATTGATTGTGTGATGTTTCGTACATTTGGATTCAATATGAAGAAAGTAGTACTTCTTTTTTTAATACTCGCTGTTTCAGCAACTGCCTTTTCACAGTCCATTGTCAGAAAATGGAATGAAGAAGTCCTGCATGGCATTCGAAACGATTTTGCTCGGCCAGTGGTACATGCACGTAACTTATTTCATACTTCGGTTGCGATGTATGATGTTTGGGCTGTGTTTGATAAGCAAGCTGCTCCCTATTTTTTAGGAAATACGATTGGCGATTATACAAGTGAATTTGAAGGTTTTGAAACATCAGAAATTACTTCCGAAGCACAAGAAAAAGCCATTAGTTATGCAGTGTACCGATTAATAAAACATCGTTTTCAAAACTCGCCTGGAAAAGAAGAGATTTTTGAATCAATAGACAGTTTAATGGATGAATTAGGATATGATAAAAACTATATTTCATCTAATTACAAAAACGGAAATCCAGCTGCTTTAGGAAATTACATTGCTGAACAATTAATAGCTTTTGGATTACAAGACGGATCTAATGAAGCCAATGATTATGAGAATAGGTTTTATGAGCCTTTACATGAAGCTTTAAATCTTGATTTTGTAGGAAATTCAACCTTGGAATATCCAAACCATTGGCAACCTTTAAAAGTGGAGAATTGGGTAGACCAAAGTGGAAACACCATTCCTGGTGGGCAACCACCATTTTTAGGTCCAGAATGGGGTGCTGTCGTCCCTTTTTCTTTAAATGAAAAGGACTTAAAAACATATTCAACACCAGATTTCGATTACAATTGTTATTACGATCCGGGTGATCCTTGGTACATTCAGGATTACATGGGCATAGAAGATCCGTACAAATGGAGTTTTGCCATGGTTTCTGTTTGGAGTTCACATTTAGATCCAACCGATGAGGTGATGGTTGATATTTCACCAGCAAGTATAGGTAATTTTAGCAGCACCGATTTTCCTACCGCTTTTGAAGAATACAAATCATTCTATAATTATAAAGAAGGAGGTGATCCAAGTAATGGACGTGATTTAAACCCCGCAACAGGAAAACCATACCAAGAACAATTGGTGCCTCGCGGCGATTACGCTCGTGTATTAGCCGAATTTTGGGCAGATGGACCTGATAGTGAAACTCCGCCCGGACACTGGTTCACTATTTTAAATTATGTAAACGATCAGCCAGAATTAGTCAAAGAGTTTCGTGGAAACGGAAAAGTACTTTCAGATTTGGAATGGGACGTAAAATCTTACTTTATTCTGGGCGGCGCGATGCACGATGTAGCCATTTCAGCTTGGGGCATAAAAGGGTATTACGATTATGTAAGACCGGTGAGTGCTATTAGGTATATGAGCGATCAAGGACAATCGAGCGATCCAGCCTTACCACGTTATAGCCCGCACGGTTTGCCTCTTATTGAAGACTATATCGAATTGGTTGAAGAGGGTGACCCTTTGGCGGGAGCTTTTAATGAAAACCTACATAAAATTAAAGTATATGCTTGGCGTGGTCCGGGCGAGATTGCCGACCCTAATGTAGATGAAGCAGGAGTAGGTTGGATTTTGGCCGAAGAATGGTTTCCGTATCAACGGCCATCGTTTGTTACCCCACCATTTGCAGGGTATGTGTCTGGGCATTCTACTTTTTCAAGAGCTGCGGCTGAAATTTTGACCACATTAACAGGAGACCCTTATTTTCCAGGTGGAATGGGAACATTTGAAGTAAATAAGAATGAATTTCTAGTTTTTGAACAAGGCCCGAGTATGGATATGCAACTGCAATGGGCAACATATCGAGATGCATCGGACCAATGTAGTTTGTCTCGTATTTGGGGAGGAATACACCCGCCAATTGATGATATTCCCGGACGTGAAATAGGCGAGAAGCTAGGAAAACACGCTTTTAAGTTTGCTGAAGCATATTTCACAAAAGGGGTAGCTGAAAAAGGTGTTGTTTTTCCAAATCCTGCTTCGGAAACAGTAACAATATTTTATGAAAGTGAAACCCCATTACAGATTTCTATTTTTGACTTACAAGGTAGGAAAGTGCTTTCGCAATTATCAGATTTCAAAGAAAACAACAAGGTTGTGCTGAATGTTTCAGCATTGCAACAGGGAATGTATTTTATTACACTTCAGAATAACGAAGAGCAAAACCTCTTTACAACCCGTTTGTTAAAAAAATAAGCTACTTTTTAACTGAAATGTCTGTAAAGTACAATTTGAATCCGCCCGTGCTGTCTTTGTGCATAGTGGCTATTTCAAGTCCGTTGTGGTTTTTATAATTTTCCCAAGTGGTTGCCATCGTTGCAACAGAATCATTTCCTTTTCGGTAAATCCATTCTTTAATTTTATAATCATTTCCGAAGTATAAATCATAGGCGTCACCAGGCGTATAACCGCCATCGTTACTGTACACAACGGTTAATTGGTTAAGCGTGTCTTTTGAAATTGGCGCAATGACATTCTTTTTTTCTGAAAACGTAGCGCCTTCATCCCACATTAAATTGAAAGGAGCCAATAGCCAGTATTTGTCGTTTATAAAACCAGCATCGGTTTTTTGAAGCGTACTATCCATTTTAGTTCGCAAATAGTTTACTGTATCTTTTTCTGAGACCATTTTCACCTTGTCTTTTTTGGGCATCCACATCCAAGAACGTTCAAAATGTTGGTCACCACGGTCTACATTGAAAGTAAAGGATATTTTAGAAACGTCATCCCAATTCTCAAAACCATTAGCGTAAGCAATCGATTCTGCTGTTGTTGGGTTTTTAGGCATTTTTTCTTCTGAAGTCATTTCGGCTTCTTCATCAACATTGTTTGATTTTGCATCGTTTTTACAGCTTATTAAACTAGCTGAAAGGAAAATAAAAAAGAATAGATTTTTCATATAGGGGTTTACTTTTCGTAAAAATACAGAAACTTACTTTCACCACATAAATTTCGTATCTTTAATGAAAAGCACTCAATAAAGAAAAATGGGTTTCACAATCTTAGACAACAAAGAAAAAAAACGGTTTGAAGCAACGGTACAAAAGCAAACTGTAATTGTAGATTATAAAATAGAAAGAAATACAATTTATTTAACTCGTGTAAAAGTGCCCACAGAGTTGGAAGGACAGGGTATAGGTTCTACTATGGTAGAGCAAGTTTTGCAAAAAATTGAAGCAATGGGGTTTAAATTAGTACCTGTTTGTCCGTTCGTAAAATATTATATTGACAAAAACCCCAAGTGGAATAAGCTATTAGATTAACAAACAAAAAGCCCTTTCAGAATTTTGAAAGGGCTTTTTTTATACGTCAAGATAGTTGAAGATTAATCTACTGCATCTTCTACGTCATCCGCAACATCTTCAACTTCATCTCCTACTGACTTGTTTTCGCGGCAGCTAATAAAGCCGGTACTTAGTAATCCTGCTACAAAAAATAATAAAAATAATTTTCTCATAATGTAAATTTTTAAGGGTTAGTTTTTATTTATTTTAAACCTATTTAAGGTCTTCTGCCAGTGGCAAGGCGATATAAAATACCAATTACTGCCAATACTAGTAAAATATGAATTAGGCTGCCAACTGCATCGGGGAAACCGATATACCCAATAAGCCATCCAATAATTAATATCACGACAATAAGCCAAATTAAATCTCTCATAATGGTTGTTTTTTTGTTAATGCTAGAATAAAGCTACAATAAAAATGGCTATGTGATAATCTATTTAACCATGGTTTAACTCGTATTGTTAATATATATGAAAATATGATTGTCAATCATTAAACAAGCATTATGTAAAAACTTAAATAAATGAGAACTTCTTAATGTTGCTTTTTTATCTTAGCTAAAATTTTATAAAATGAATTTTCAAAAAGAATTTAGCACCAATAAAGAAACGTGGGACAAAAAGGTTGCTGTCCATGCAGCAAGCAAGTTTTATGATGTAGATGCTTTTAAGAAAGGAAAATCTTCATTAAATAACTTTGAGTTAGAAGCTTTGGGTGATATTTCGGGAAAATCATTATTGCACTTACAATGTCATTTTGGTCAAGATACATTGAGTTGGAGTAGGATGGGAGCCAAGTGTACTGGAATAGATATATCACAAGAAGCTATTAAACTTGCCCGAAATTTAAATAATGAAATAAAGCAACATGCTCAATTTGTCTGTTGCAATGTGTTAGATACTTCCCAGTATGTTTCTGAAAAATTTGATATCATCTTTACTAGTTATGGTGTAATAGGCTGGTTGCCAGATTTAAAACCGTGGGCTAAAATGATAAGTGAACGACTAAAACCCGATGGAGTGTTTTATATAGTTGAGTTTCATCCAATAGCGTGGATGTTCGATTACTTGCAAGAACCACCAGAGTTAAAGTATGGCTATCAGCAGAAAGAGGTGATTTATGAGGAATATAATGGAACGTATGCCGATGAAAATGCTAAAATAATAAGCAAAGAATATGGCTGGAACCACAGTTTGGGCGAAGTTGTCACTTCACTTACTCAAGCCGGTTTAGAAATAGAATTTTTACGAGAGCACGATGCTTCCCCATACAACATATTCCCTGGTTTAATTAAAGCAGAAAATCAACTTTACGAAATGCCTTCAAAATTATATCCGCTAATCTTTGAAGTAAAAGCCACAAAAAAAGGAGCTTGATTAGCTCCTTTTTAGTTCTTTTTTTCTTTTTCAATTTTCTTAATGACTAGCATCCTCTTTTAAAAGATCTGGGAATTTTTTCTGAAACTTTTTTAAACGAGGTATTGAAACATTTTGAATGTAAGGATTCTGTGGATTGTTTTTCTCATAATTTTGGTGATACCCTTCAGCATCCCAAAATTTTTGAAAAGGAAGTACTTCTGCAGCAACCTTGCCTTCACCTATTTCTTTTTCCAGTTCAGCAATTTTAGTTTCTATTATTTGTTTTTGCTCATCATTTTGATAAAAAATAATGCTTCGGTACTGTGAACCTCTGTCTGGACCTTGACCGTTTACTTGCGTTATGTTTTGAGAACCAAAATACACATCTACTAAGGTTTTAAAAGAAACTACATCTGGGTTGTAAATTATCTCGACAGCTTCAGCATGACCAGTAGTTCCTGTGTTACTTGATTCGTAAGTTGGGTTTTTTGTATGTCCGCCGCTGTAGCCCGAAATAGATTCTTTTATGCCTTCTACGCTTTCATAAATAGCCTCTACGCACCAAAAACATCCGCTGGCAAAATAAGCGCGCTCCAAGCCATCTTGGGTTGCAACTTCAACTGGTTGTTGGCTCTTTTGCGCCATAGCTTCGGTTTCTTTATTTTTTTTGTTAGACTGACAAGACACCTGAAAGGATAATAACATGGCGGTACTAACTACTAAAAAAAATTTATTCATAATGATTTCTTTTTTGTGTAAGTCGGGATTGTTAAAAAATCCTTTCAAGAAAAGGAATAAAAAAAGCCCTCACTAAGTGAAGGCTTCTATTTTTTTAATTTGGATATGCTTATGAAACTTTAGTGAAAAGTTTATCCATTTTTTCTTTTTCTTCCTCTGCAAGAGCAGGGTCTACTAAAATACGTCCACTGTGCTCATCTGAAATGATTTTTTTTCTGGAAGCAATTTCCATTTGCACTTGTGGTGGGATTGTAAAGAAAGAACCGCCAGAAGCGCCACGTTCTACCGCAACTACGGCTAAACCGTTTTTCACGCTAGTACGAATACGCTTGTATGCACTTACCAAACGTTCTTCAATTTTCTTTTCATATTTTTCAGATTCCTTAATAAGAGCTTTTTCTTCTTTTTCAGTTTCTGAGAGGATATCGTCTAGCTCACTTTGTTTGTGCTTTAAGTGATCTTTACGTTCATCAAGTTGCTCTTTTGTTTTCTCGATTACTTCTTTTTTCTGCTCAATTTGTGCTTTAAACTCTTTAATGTGCTTATCGGATAATTGAATTTCTAATTCTTGAAATTCTACCTCTTTGCTCAAAGAGTTGTATTCACGGTTATTGCGAACATTGTCCTGCTGTGCAGAATATTTTTTGATAAGTGCTTTAGACTCTTCAATACCATTTTTCTTCTCTTTGATATTGCCTTCGATAACCTCAAGGTCTGTATTGAGTTTGTCAAGACGAGTGTTCATGCCGGCTACTTCATCTTCCAGATCTTCAACCTCTAAAGGTAATTCTCCGCGAACATTGCGGATTTCATCGATTCTAGAATCTATCAATTGTAGATCGTACAGTGCTCTTAACTTTTCTTCTACAGTGGTTTCTTTTTTCTTTGCCATAAATTAAAAATAGCTAATAGGATTGGTGTTTATTTGTGATAAAACGATTGCAAAATTACTAATTTTTTTTGTAAGGAAAGAAACTAAAAGGTCTTTTGTGTACTGTTCACTTTCATAATGGCCAATATCGCACAATAGTATATTGTTTTCAGCTGCAAAAAAGTCGTGGTATTTTAAGTCTGCCGTTACGTAAGCATCTGCTCCTGCTGCTTTTGCTGCTTTAATAGCAAAACTTCCGCTACCGCCTAAAACAGCAACTTTTTTTATTTTTTTATTCTGAAGTTTTGAATGCCGAACACATCCCGTTTGCATCGTTTCTTTAATAAATTTTAAAAAGTTATCTTCAGAAGCTTCATTTGAAAGTTCACCTATTATCCCCATACCTAATTGTTGGTTTTTATTTTCTAGGGTGGTGATTTCATACGCTACCTCTTCATAAGGGTGAGAGTCTAAAAGTGCTTTCATTATTTTACCTTCTTTGTGTTTATGAAAGGTAATGCCTATTTGAACTTCTTCTTCGAAATGGGTTTCGCCTTTATTTCCGACTGTTGGGTTGCTTTCTTCATTCCCATTAAAACTTCCTTCTCCCTTAATATTGAAGCTACAATTGCTATAATTGCCTATTTCACCGCCACCAGCTTGAAATAGTGATTCTCGTACGGTTGAAGCATCTTTAACCGGAACAAATGTCACGAGCTTTTTAATAACGTTCTCTTTCGGTATCAGTACCTTTCTGTTAGTGAGTTCAAGCTTTTCACAAATCATGGCATTTACGCCGTTCCAAGCATTGTCTAGAGCAGTATGAATAGCAAAAATATTAATATCGTTCTTTATAGCTTTTTGCACAACGCGTTCTACATATGTTTTTCCAGTGATTTTTTTTAGTCCTGAAAAAATAATGGGATGAAAGCTTACTATTAGATTGCAGTTGTTAGCAATGGCTTCGTCAACCACTTCTTCTAGCGTGTCTAAAGTAACGAGAATTCCTGATACCGTAGCATTAGTATCACCCACTAAAAGGCCAGTATTATCAAACCCTTCGGAATAGGAAAGGGGGGCGAAATCGTCTAAAATTTGAATTATTTCTTTTACTTTCATAAGCTATAGTTCATTTTACCGTAAAGATAGTAGTTTAAGACGTTTTACCATATTTGAAGCAATTTGTTTATGTTTTCACTTTAATTTTAAATGAATATGGTTCATATTCATTGTAATTAGTACTTTCGTTGTATGAAAACACTGCGCACCTTGTTATTTCCCTTTGCTGTTTTGTATGGTTGGGTAACCGGTTTTAGAAATTATCTGTACGATAAAAACATTTTAAAAAGTAAAGAATATAAGCTGCCCATAATCTGCGTAGGAAACCTTTCAGTTGGTGGGACAGGAAAGTCCCCAATGATTGAGTTTTTGATTGAAACTTTACAGAACGACTATAAAATAGCGGTATTAAGTCGAGGCTATAAACGAAAAACATCTGGTTTTTTAGAAGTAGTAACCGCGCATACTGCTGAAGAAACCGGAGACGAACCGCTTCAGTTTAAAAAGAAGTTCCCCAATGTAACGGTTGCCGTTTGTGCCGATAGAAGAACAGGGATTGAACAGCTTCAAAAAAAAACAGAAGTGATTTTGTTAGATGATGCTTTTCAACACCGAAAAGTAAAAGCCAGTACCAATATCTTGTTAACTCCATTTCACGATTTATACATTAACGATTATATGTTGCCAACAGGTAATCTACGTGAGCAAAGGATTGGTGCTAAACGAGCTGATATTATTGTAATCACAAAGTGCCCAGACAAAGTACCGTATTCAAAACTTCAAGAAATTGAATTTGTAACACCTTTGCAGAACCATCAAGAAATATATTTTTCTAGTATTGGGTATGATGATACAATTTATGGGAAAACAGAAAGCCTTCCATTAGATTACTTATTAGATAAAAAATTTACTTTGGTTACGGGTATTGCGAATCCTAAGCCGTTAGTTGATTTTATGAAAAACAAAAATTTTCAGTTTACTCATAAGAAATATGCAGATCATCATCATTTTTCTTCAGAAGAAATTGAAAAACTAAAAAAGGAGGAGCTAATTATAACTACTGAAAAAGACTTTATGCGGTTACAGCACAAGCTCGATAAATTTGCGTTGTATTATTTGCCTATTACCACGAAAATAAAAAATGGACAAGAGCAGTATTTTAAAGAGTCTATTTTAAAACGTGTGGAAGCAAAATTTAAGGGTTAACTATCAACTGGGAGCTTTTTGTTTTTAATGGTACGGTAAATTTTCTCGAAGAACTCTTCGGTTTTAAAGGGTTTTGGAATAATATCATTAAAACCAGCACGGTAAAAATCATCCAGGTTTTCATCAACAGTAACCGCCGTTAAAGCAATAATAGGGATTTGCTTATCGAAGTCTCTTATTTTTTGGGTTGCTTCAATACCGCTAATGCCTGGCATGTGTATATCCATTAAAATAACATCAAATTTATTTTCTTTAACTATTTTAATGGCGTCCATTCCATTATCGGCAACCATACACTGCATATGGTTTTTTTCCAGTATTTTCTTAGTAATCATTTGGTTGATTTTGTTATCCTCAACCACCAAAATAGATTTGTTTTCCAGTGCTACGTAGTCTACATCGTAAATAATATTATTTGAGTTTTTATCTTTTTGAGCTTCTTCAGAAACTGACAGTGTTAAGTTAAACCAAAACTTAGAGCCTTTGCCTAATTGGCTGTCTAAATTTATTTTACTGTTCATTAATTCGAGCAGGTTTTTAACGATGGAAAGCCCAAGGCCAGTACCGCCAAACTTCCTGTTAATTTGAAGGGATCCTTGAGAGAACGTTTCAAAAATACTTTTCTGTTTTTTGCGTGAAATACCTACGCCATTGTCTTCAATTTCAAAATGCAGCTGTATTTTATTTTTCTTTTGCTCCAAGCTCTGAACCCGAACGGTAACATCTCCATTTTGTGTAAATTTCAAGGAATTCCCGATTAGGTTTATTAAAATTTGGGATAGCTTTAAAGGGTCGCCAACCAACTTATTAGGAATGCCTTCATCAAACTCTAAATGGAGCTTGTTCTTTTTGTCATCAGCAGATTTTTTGAGTGCGACCAGCACATCGTTAATCCGTTTTTTTAGGTTAAAAGAAGTTCGTTCAAGTTCTACTTTGTTAGCTTCTAACTTGTTAAGGTCTAGTATATTGTTGATTAAAGACAGTAGGTATTCTCCTGAAAACTTTAAAGAGTTTAAGTGCTCCTTTTGGTGATCCTTTGGGTCTTCTTCAAGCAGTAAGTGTGTGAGACCAGTTACGGCATATAAAGGCGTTCGCAGTTCGTGTGTGATTGTAGATAAAAACTGCGCTTTGGCCAAAGATGCTTTTTCAGCTTTTTCTTTTGCTAACTGTAATTCAGTGTTTTTATCTTTTAAAAGATTGTTTGCCTTGGCTCGTAAGTTATTGTTTTTATAGAGTGATAAAGTTAACAAGGAAAGTATGACAATTAAAGCAATGCTTAAGCCAGTAGTCATTTGCGTAAACTTGATGGACTTTTGCTTTTTATCTAAGTCGTCTTTTTGAGTGGCGATAATTTCATTAAGGTCTCCAACATTAGACTCTACATCTACTCCTTTAGAAACAGCATCCATATATGTTTTGTAGAGCTCTTCACTCTTTTTTTCGTAGAGGGAAAGATTTTCTTCAGATTTTTTATAATCATTCTCTTTAAGTGCTATATACGAAATGGTTTTATAACTATCTGTCTTTAATTTTGTAAATGAATTAGTGTCTATTATTGCAAGTGCTTTTTCTAAAGAAGTTTTTGCTTTATTTAAGTTAATAGATTGAGGGCTGCTGTTTAGGTTTATAAATGCTTCAGCCTTTTTTAAATGTACCTCAGCTTCTTTATAGCTGAAATTATTCTCTTGTAATAAAGGGATGGCAGCGTCAAAATAATTTATGGCAGATTTATAATTATTTTTTTGTAAGTCTAATTGGCCGAGGCCCGAAATAACCTGTCCTTGACCAACTTCATCATTTAACTTAATGAATATTTTGTAGGCATCTTTTAAAAAAAGTTCAGACTTACTATAATTTCCAGTATTAAGTAGTATTAATCCCTTTAAGGTATAAGCTTTAGCAATTTCCTTTTCGTTGTTGTCAAGGCTTTTTATAAGGGTGATAGATTTATTAATTTCTTCGGAAGCTTTTTGAAAATTCTGAAGGTGATAATGCAGTTCTGCAATATTGTACCGAATGTCCGATTTTAAAAAATCATCTTTAGAGTTTAAGGCTAATTTATTGGCTTTGTTAAGGTTTAAAATAGCTGCTTCAAAATCTTGCTTGTGAATTGCTTGAATGGCTTTTTCTCGGGTTTCTTTAATTATAGAAATCGTGTCTATTTCTTGCTTTTGCGCCATAGCAGTCATCACCATAAAAAATAAGGTAAAGAACAGTGGTAGCCACGTATGTTTAAATAATGCTTTGTGCATTTATGCTTCGAACTTTAACGCTAAATATAGTTATTTAATCGAAATTTGTAAGATTAAATCTACTATTCTTGATGAATAACCTCTCTCATTATCATACCATCCAATTATCTTAACCATGTTTTCGCCAATTACTGAAGTCATTCCAGCATCAAAAATACAGGAATGTGTATTGCCTACAATGTCAATAGAAACAATAGGGTCTTCGGTGTATTGAAGAATGTTTTTTAAACTAGTTTCTGAAGCTTTTTTAAAAGCTTCATTTATAGCCTCGATTGAAGTTTTATTTTTTACATTAATGGTGATATCACATAAAGAACCGTTAGGCACTGGAACCCGAATACCACACCCGCCAATTACTGAAGCCAAATCTGGAAAAATCTTTGTCAATGCTTTAGCTGCTCCAGTTGTGGTAGGAACGATGGATTGAGCTGCTCCGCGTGCACGACGTAAATCTCTGTGGGGTTGATCGTGCAAACTTTGGTCCGTTGTATAGGAGTGTACTGTTGTAATGTAGGCTTGTTCAATTCCGCAGAGGTCATGAACTATTTTTAGCATTGGCGCTGCATTATTAGTGGTACACGATGCGTTTGAAACAATAACATCGCTTTTTTCCAATATATCATCGTTAATGCCAAGCACTACAGTTTTTATATCATCTTCAAGCGGAGGCACAGAGAGGATTACTTTTTTTAC
>NZ_CAXBCK010000069.1:0-14721 GCF_963974425.1 uncultured Marixanthomonas sp. | reverse complement strand
AAGCGTTTCAAAACGATTGATTATAAAGTAATCCTATTATAATAACCAACCAAAGAAAAACCCCTTCACAAATTTGTGAAGGGGTTTTCATTTTACCCTAATTTATAAAATATATCTTAAAATGTCTCTTAGTTGTTTAGGGTTTTATACTTTTAAGGTTATGAAAAAAATACTTTTACTTTTTGCAGCAACTACATTATTTGTTAGTTGTAACGAAACAAAGAAACAGAAAACAGAAAAAATTCCCGTAGAGCAAAATAACGGGATTGGAGATGGAGCTCCTTCCCTATCTACAGCATTTGCCGAAGGAGTTGAAAAAACACACAACAAAGAAGCTTTTTTAGAACGTAACAATGTTTCGTTTGATATTGCTTTGAATTTTAATGGCGAAGAACGTTTAAATGGAACGTTCACGATGCGAACCAATTCTACAAAAATAAAATATGAATCTGAAGACGGAAAAATCATTATTTATGATGGCAAAGACGTTTTTCTAAGCCCCAAGGATGCTGACATGAAATCTGCCCGTTTCGATATTCTTACCTGGCCTTATTTTATGGCAATGCCTTTTAAATTAACCGATCCCGGTACAATATGGAGTCCTGTAGAACAAGTATCTGAAAAAGATAATGAATATTCTAGAGCAAAGCTTACTTTTAAAAATGACATTGGCGATACAGCAGATGATTGGTACGAGGTTTATGTAGATAACAACACCAACTTACTAAGTTACGCAGCTTATATTGTTACCTTCGGAAAAAGTATTGAAAAAGCCGAAGAAGCACCACACGCCATTCTATACGCAAACTATCAAGTAATTAATGATATTGCCATTGCAAATACTTGGAAATTTTACAACTGGAATAAAGAGGAAGGACTATACGGTGATGTTATAGGCGATGCAACCTTGAGCAATGTTAAATTTATGGAATCTGTAGATTATACCGTTCCTAAAAATGCTAAAAAAGTAGAAGCTCCTAAATAAACCATATGACGAACTTACCTTGGCACCAATATCTAATGGGTGTGCTTTACATTTTGGCGGGCATCAACCACTTTAGAAAACCAAAAATGTATGAACGTATTATGCCACCTTACATTCCGGCTCATTCAACAATGGTGCTACTAAGCGGGATCGTTGAAATGATTTTTGGCTTCATGCTCTTGAACAAAAACACACAAAGTATTGCGGCTTGGGGAATTATCGCCATGCTGATTGTCTTTTTTACAGTTCACATTTATATGTTGCAAGATGAAAGAGCGGCCATGAAACTCCCTAAATGGGCACTAATACTACGCATTCCCTTGCAATTTGTATTGATCTATTGGGCTTATTTATATGTATGACACCTCTATTCCCTTCAGAAGAAAACAGCACTCCTATACAACCCAATTTACCAAATGCTGAAGTTGTTTATTATCCACATTTTTTTTCAGAAAAGAAAGCTTACACTTATTTTGAAACGCTTCTAAAAGAAACAAATTGGCAACAAGATGATATCACTGTCTTCGGAAAAACATATAAGCAACCGCGATTAACCGCCTTATATGGTGAAAATGGTAAAAGTTATTCTTATTCAGGAATTACTATGACCCCTTTACCACTAACCCCGGTATTAACTAAAATAAAAAATAAAGTCGAAGAAATTTCTAATGTAAAATTTAACGTTGTTTTATTAAACTTATATCGTGATGGGAAAGACAGCAACGGTTGGCACAGCGATGACGAAAAAGAACTAGGCGAAAACCCAGTGATTGCATCGGTAAGTTTTGGAGCAGAACGTATATTTCACTTAAAGCATAAACAAGATAAAGCTTCAAAATATAAGGTAAACCTCAAAAATGGAAGCCTTTTAGTAATGAAAGGTCAGACGCAACATTTTTGGAAACATCAAATACCGAAGACTAAAAAAAGTGTGTCTCCAAGGATTAATCTTACCTTCAGAAAAATAATGAGCAGCTAATTAAATTACCCAAAAATACCATTTAGCACTTCCGCTAAACGAATTCCGCCTTTTTGCAATTGCATTCTAAGTACATCCATATATTCGTACATATAAGGATACCATAGTTTTTCGCCAACTTCAGTACTATTATAAATATCTTCGCAAAGTGCACGACTTTCATACATCCAATCAGTTATGGAACCTTGTTGTATTTGTTTCAACTGAACTTTTGAAAGTTCTTTTTCGTTTGCAGCTAACTCTGAATAAGACATATTATAATCTTCAATCATTTTTGTGTCCCAAACCGAATGCAAATTGGTTCCTTCATTAAACCAACGTACTTGAAAATCGTTACCACCTTTATCTTTTGCTAAACCAATATGCATTGGTTGGTGCAAATCGCCCATAAAATGAACCAATAGCTTTAAGTAGAAAACCTTATCTTCTTTCGAGGCAGTTTCATCCTTAAGCACTTCAACACTTTTCTTAATTGCTTCTATAATATCACCCGCTTCATTTTTATCATGTTCTTCATAAGTAGATTCAAAAGGGAAGTTCACATAATGCAAAGGACCATATTTTCGATACTTACTGTCACTTTTAATTTCATCAGCATAAGTAGAAACCAATGCCAGTGACTCACCATTTAGTAATTTTTCAATATTACGCTTTGCTTTTTTAGTTAAATACTTTTCAGCAATTTCTCCCGTAGCACGATGACCATTACGCCCCCAGTCTTCAGCTGGACGAGCTACTAATGCAGTAAAAACAAATAAAACAAATAACAAGAAACCCTTTTTCATAGTGTGTATTTTATAATATTTCTGAAGAAATTTTAAGCAAAGATACTATTCCTTGTTTTAAGTTAATATTATAATTAGTTGGAAAATTCAAAAAAAGAATTATATTTGTTTAATATCATTTTAATATCAAATTAAATTCAACTACTATGTCAAACGAAAAAACAATCACTCCAGCTAACGGTTATCTAATGCTGTTTGTATTTTTTATTATGATTGCAGCAGGCGTTGTTGGCTTGCTTCTTACCAAGAACGCTTGGTTTATCGCCCTGTTCTTCTTGGGGTTATTAACTCTCCCAGGTTTTGTACTTGTAAACCCTAATGGCTCGAGAGTATTACTACTCTTTGGAAAGTACATAGGAACCATAAAAAAGAATGGTCTTTTTTGGGTTAACCCATTATATGCAAAGAAAAAAATATCCTTACGTGCACGCAACTTTGACAGCGAACGTTTAAAAGTGAACGATAAACTAGGAAACCCAGTTATTATTAGCACCATTTTGGTTTGGCGGGTACGCGACACACACAAATCCGCTTTCGATGTTGATAACTATGAAGAGTTTGTACGCATACAAACCGATGCTGCCGTTCGTGAATTGGCCAGCAAATACCCTTATGATAACTTTGCCGACGAAGACATGGACGCCGATATTACCTTACGCTCTAGCATGGAAGAAGTAAACGAAGCCTTGGTAAAAGGTCTTGACGAACGTCTTACCATTGCCGGTATTGAAGTATTAGAATCTAGAATTGGCTATTTAGCATACGCTAACGAAATTGCAAGTGCTATGCTTAAAAGACAACAAGCAACCGCAATTGTAGCGGCACGTCATAAAATTGTAGAAGGTGCCGTTAGCATGGTCGAAATGGCTCTTAACGAACTAAGCAAAAAACAAATTGTAGATCTTGACGATGAACGAAAAGCCGCTATGGTAAGTAATTTAATGGTAATTTTATGTGGCGATAAAGATGCTTCCCCCGTTGTTAACGCAGGATCATTAAATATGTAAATTGAATTTTACTAAAATTTTAATATGACAAAGTTACTTATACTCTTTACGTTGTTTTGGTTCGGAACCAATTTTGCTCAATACACCTATACTGCCGAAGAATTGAAAATAACCCCTTTGGTAGAAGGTACACTTTTACTTCCTGAAACTTCAGAGAAACCACCACTTGTCATTATTATTGGTGGCTCGGGACCTACTGATAGAAACGGAAACCAGAACATGATGAAGAATAATTCGCTTAAATTTTTAGCGGAAGCTTTGTACAAAAAAGGCATTGCCAGTTTCCGGTACGACAAACGGATTGTGAAAATCATGAAAATGGGTGCAATGGATGAAAAGAAAATCAAATTCGACGATTTTATTGAAGATGCCATTGCCGTTACAGAACATTTTAAAAAAGACAATCGGTTTGGCAAACTTTACATTATTGGTCACAGCCAAGGTTCATTGGTTGGGATGATTGCCGCCCAAAACCGAGCAGATGGCTTTATTTCGATTGCTGGTGCTGGGCAAGAAATAGATGATGTTATTGTAGATCAATTGGCAAAACAAGCTCCGGGTCTGGTTGACAATGCCCGAGAATCATTCGACGACCTCCGTGTAAATGGTGTCGCACAAAATTACAGCCCAGGATTGGCTTCCATCTTTAGACCCGACATTCAACCCTTTATTTATAGTTGGATGCAGTACAATCCCCAAATAGAACTCGCTAAACTAAACACCCCTGTTTTAATTGTAAATGGTGACAAAGACTTACAAGTTCAGGTAAGTGAAGCAGAAGCTTTGTATAAAGCAAAGCCACAAGCGACCTACAAAGTGATACCAAAAATGAATCATGTTTTAAAAGAAATAAATGGAAATGATCTCGAAAACAGCAAATCGTACAATCAATATAATCTTCCTATTTCCGAAGAATTGATTAACGTGATTACTCAATTTATTGAATCAAATTAATATGCCTAAAAAGAAAGCCTTCGCCTTGCGCGTTAATGAAGACATGATGAAAGCCGTTGAAAAATGGGCCGCAGATGAGTTCCGCAGCACCAATGGACAGATTGAATGGATGTTGCATGAAATGTTGAAAGATGCCAAAAGACTTCCTAAGAAGAAAGAGTGAACGATGTTTTTTAAGCAAATAATTGTATTTTGCAGTCAAACTAATTGATTCATGCAAGATAATCTTACCCAAGAAATTATTGACACAACTCCCTTTTTTACAAGTGACACCATTGTATTTGGTGTACTGATGCTAACACTAGGGTTTATTTTTTATACCTCTTCCAAAGAAACCGGTTTTTGGAGTTCCTTTTACAAAATTGTTCCAGCCTTATTCATGGCTTACTTTTTACCAGCTTTATTAACCACTTTTGGAGTTATATCTCCCGATTGGACTAGTATTTCTGAAACAGGAGAAGCTGTAGAAAACAGCTCTAACCTATATTATGTTTCTAGTCGATATCTATTACCGGCAGCACTGGTATTAATGACCTTGAGCATGGATTTAAAAGCGGTTTTTAACTTAGGTCCAAAAGCACTTATTATGTTCTTTACGGGAACCGTTGGTATTGTAATTGGTGGTCCACTTGCCGTATTATTGATAGGAACTATTTCACCCGAAACTGTCGGTGGTGCTGGTGCAGACGCCGTATGGAGAGGACTCTCTACACTTGCAGGAAGTTGGATTGGCGGTGGTGCTAACCAAACTGCCATGCTTGAAATCTATGGTTACAACCAAGAATTGTATGGAGGTATGGTATTCGTGGATATTGTGGTGGCCAACATTTGGATGGCTATCATTTTAATAGGAATTGGTAAATCTGCTCGAATTGATAAATGGCTAAAATCTGACACTTCCGCTATTGAAGCCTTAAAACAAAAAGTTTCAGATTATGCAGCAACAGTAGATAGAAATCCAACTTTAACAGATTTAATGATTCTTGGAGCCATTGCTTTTGGTACAGTTAGTTTTGCACACTTAGGGGCAGGATACTTGAGTGTATTTTTTGAAGACTTTGTAAATAGTTTCCCAAAAGGGATTACCCGTAACGTATTTACATTTTTAAGCTCTTCTTTCTTTTGGATGATCTCGATAACTACTCTTATAGGCGTTCTACTATCTTTCACTAAATTAAGAAGCTATGAAGGTGCTGGGGCAAGTAAATTTGGAAGTGTTTTTATCTATATTTTAGTTGCCAGTATTGGTATGAAAATGGACTTAACACTCATTTTTGATAATTTCGGACTCATCTTTATCGGCCTTGTTTGGATGATAATTCACGCTGGATTATTGATTTTAGTAGCTAAATTAATTAAAGCTCCTTACTTTTTCCTTGCAGTGGGTAGCCAGGCGAATGTGGGCGGAGCAGCATCTGCACCTATTGTGGCGTCAGCATTTCACCCATCATTAGCAACTGTTGGGGTATTATTGGCTGTTTTTGGGTATGCAATAGGAACAGTTGCAGCGATACTTTGTACGGTACTAATGCAATTGGCGGCGGTTTCGTAAACAAGAAACTATTTGTTTTTCTGAAATAGCGTTGTTTAAAAGTAATTGGTATTTCAAGTTTTATGTTTCTTACAAAATATGCATCTTTGCGACCTTAATATTTCAACATATAATGAGAATACTATTCATCGCTTTAGCCGCTTTATTTTTAGTTAGTTGTTCCAATTCGAATCCTGAACAGGAAATGAAACTTTCCGGAAACGTTAAGGGACTTAAAAAAGGAACGCTATTATTACAAAAAATTGAAGACTCACTATTAGTTTCAGTAGATTCTGTAGCTATTGAAGGTGATCCTAATTTTACATTTGTTGAAGAAATATCCAGCCCTGAAGTATATTACCTCTACCTACGCCTTAAAGATGGAACGCTTCGAGAAGACCGCATCCCTTTCTTTGCTGAGCCGGGCGAAATTATAATCAACACTAGCTTAAAAAAGTTTGGAGATGATTACATCATACGTGGTTCTAAAAACGAAGAAGCCCTTGATGACTACAAAAAATTAATGCAACGATTTGCAGACAGAAACTTAGATTTAATCAAGGAAGAGTTTACTGCTCAAAAAAGTGAAAATGATTCCTTATTAAAAGCGATAAAAAGAAAAAGAACAACTGCTCTTTCTAGCAAGTATTTAGCAACAGTAAACTTTGCTCTAAACCATAAAGATAAGGAAGTAGCCCCTTATTTATTATTGACTGAAATATACGATGCTAACGTTAAATATTTAGATACGGTTTACACATCTCTTATCCCACAAGTAAAAGACTCCAAATACGGAACGCTTTTGGAGTCTTATATTTCGGAACGAAAATCGATGAAGGATAGCTTATAAAGCGTTAATTTTATCAATTAACTTTCTTCCTTCAGTTTCTAGCTCTTGGTTAATACCTTTAAAGTGTTGCTTTTTATTTTCAACATCTTTTTGGTTTATCTTTACTATTAAAGCATCAAAAACAGCGATGGCTTCATCGATGATTTTTTCAGATTCTTTAGATTCTTTTTTAGGATGGGTAAGTTGCCATATATAGACAGCTTCAATAATATCACCCAAAACATAATTTATGTCCCTTTTTAAGTCGCGTACACTTGCCATTTTATAAAAATTTAATTTTGCGCAAGGTACGAACAATTACGGAATGTATGTTTCTAAAAGTGTTACAGAAGTAGATTTTATTTTAATTGAAGTAAAACTTGCTGGAATTAATATTGTTTCGCCTCTTTTTATGGTTTCGGAAGTAGTTTCGGTTTCAATTATTGCTTCTCCTTCCGTACACATATAAACCACAAAAGAATCAACTTCAGCTAAATTACGAACGAAGTTTGTAGTAATGTTCAACTTATTAGTTTCAAAATATTGAAGGCTCTTCAACTGAATTATTTTATTTTCAACATTTTGATACGCTATATTATATTCAACATCTTTATAATTAATGGCGTCCTTAGCCAAATCTGTATGCAAGTCGCGCATTTCACCATTTATATCAGGACGGTCCCAATCAAAAATTCGATAGGTAATATCTGATGTTTGTTGTATTTCAGCTAATAAAATGCCTCCTCCAATTGCGTGAATGGTACCTGGAGCAATAAAAAAAGCGTCCCCAGCCTCTACAGATTCTGAATGTAATATATCTGAAATGTTTCCTTCTGAAAGCTTTTTAAGATACAGTGTTTCATCCATTTTGGTATTAAACCCAAGTATTAAACGAGCTTTTTTTTCGGCATCGACAATGTACCAAACTTCCGTTTTTCCAAAACTGTTATGACGCTTTTTTGCCAAAACATCTCCAGGGTGCACTTGAACGGATAAATCTTCATAAGCATCAATAAATTTAAACAACAACGGGAATGTATTTCCGAACTGCTTATATACTTTTTCTCCTACCAACGCTCCTTGATATTTTGCTATCAAGCTAGGTAAAGATTGTCCTTTAAAAGGATCATTGTTTGCTATTGAGCTTCCGTTTTCTAAATCTGAAATCTCCCAGCTTTCTCCTATATATTTATTTTCAGCTCCACCTTCTTTACCCAAAAACTCAGACAGCTTAGTTCCTCCCCATACTTTTTCTTTCAGTATAGGAGCAAATTTTAACGGGTATAGTTTAGGGAGTTTGTTCATTATTTAACCGGTATAGACTACAAAGTTACGTGGTGTTTCATATAGTTTTACCGATATTTCAAACTTATTATCCAACCGCTTGCGAAGTTTATTCCATATCACAATGGCTATATTCTCTACTGTTGGGTTCAGTGATTTAAATTGCTCAACTTCAACATTTAAGTTTTTATGATCGAAAGGGTCTTCTACTTCTTCTTTTATAATTGTTTTCAGAAAATCTAAATCAATTAAATAGCCTGTTTCAGGGTCAATTTTTCCGGTTACACCTACTTCAAGCTCATAATTATGTCCATGATAGTTTGGGTTACTACATTTACCAAAAAACTCACGGTTTTTTTCATCACTCCATTCTTTTACAAATAAACGGTGTGCTGCATTAAAATGTGCTTTTCTGAAAACTGTTAAACTCATAGAGTTAAATGTTTTTGAAATTTATCAAAAATAATTTTAAACCATTCTGTATAAATAGACGGATTAGCTTTCATATCTTTCTCTACAGCTTCCATAGACATCCATTTCCATGCGGCCACTTCATCTGGATTAATATTTGGATCGTCATTATATTTCCCCACTAACATATGGTCATACTCATGTTCGGTAAGTCCATTATCAAAAGGTGCTTTGTAAATAAATGAAATGGTTTCTTTTAAATCTGTTGAAAACCCCATTTCTTCTTGTAACCTACGTTTTCCAGCATCGATGTTGTTTTCTCCATCTCTTTGGTGGCTACAGCAGGTGTTTGTCCATAATCCAGGAGAGTGATATTTATGCAAAGCCCTTTGCTGAATCATTAATTCATTTTTATCATTAAAAACGAATACCGAAAAAGCACGATGCAATAAGGCTTTTTCATGAGCTTCCATTTTGGGCATTAATCCTATTTTTTCATCCTTTTCATTTACAAGGACTACTTTCTCTTCTGTCATGCAATTTCAATTTTTTCAAAAATACGAAATAGCACCTTGTAAATAAAACCAAAATGAAAAGCGTTCAATAAAACTATTGAACGCTTTTTTAAAATACAATTTGGTTAGTTAGTTAATTTTGAATAATAAACATCGACCTTCTATTTAATTGATGTTCTTCTTCGGTACATTTTACTCCATTTGAGCACTCATTGACTAAACGATTTTCACCATATCCTTTTGCACTGAGTCTACTGCGATCAATACCTTTTTTAACAAGCCAATTAAGAGTTGATTGTGCTCGTTTTTCAGATAAAGCTTCGTTATAGCTGTCGTTACCTCTTGAATCGGTATGTGATTCTATGTGAATAATGAGTTCTGAATATTCTTGAAGCGCAGCTAATATTTTTGCCAGTTCTACCTCGGCATCTGGGCGAATGTTATATCGATCAAAATCAAAATAGATAGGTTGTAGACTAAGGCGGCAACCTAAATCATCTGGTGGGCAATCTACAAGTTTTAACGGCAATGGAACTTCAACAGTTCCAGTTTTTGTTGGTGTAGTTACTAATTTTTCATTAGGAGCATAACTTTCTTTTGTGCCGCGAACTGCATAATTACTGTCACAATCTGCAGTTAATGTATATCTGGCATCGTCACCAACTATTACACTTGTTATTTCTTTATTGTTTGAATCTAAGAGGGATACTGATGCTCCAGGCAACAATTCGCCACTATCGTCATCAGTTACTAAGCCAGTGATTGTTATTTCACATTTTTCTTTCAGTAAATATATTTCATCATCTACGCTACCACGGGCTCCATCTCTATTAGATGTTAAATACCCTCTTCTTTTTGTTTCTTTTATTATAAAACCAAAATCATCTTGATTGCTGTTGGCTGGCTCACCTAAGTTTTTTACCGCTCCAGGTTTACCTTCATCTCCTAAGGGAGCCATGTAGATATCAAACCCTCCAAGACCAGCACGGCCATCACTTGAAAAATATAGATTGTTCTCTTCACTGATAAAAGGAAAAGATTCTCTAGTCTCGGTATTTATTCCTTTACCAAGGTTTACAGGCTCTCCGTACTTGTTTTTTCCAAGTATATCTACGTACCATAAGTCTGACATACCAATTGTCCCTGGCATATCAGAAGAAAAATATAAGCGTTTTCCGTCTTTGCTTAACGTTGGGTGTGCTACTGAATATTTATCACTGTTAAAAGGAAGTTCTACCACATCCGTCCAATAAAACTCTCCGCTTTTGGTTGCTTTGTATAATTTTAAGCGAATAGTTTTATTTCTGTCTTTACCTTTTTTACCATCCAAATAATTATTTCTGGTAAAATACATTGTAGAACCGTCCTTACTAAATGTTGGGGTAGATTCATGGTATTTTGTGTTTATGTCCCCAGGAAGTGCTTGTGCATTAGAAAGGTTGCCTTCTTTATCAATATTGGCCACAAACAAATCTAAAAATGGCTGGGCATTCCATTCTGAAACCTTTCCCCCTTCTGAACTAGTTCTTGCGGTAGCATATACTATTTTATCCTCATAATAAGAAGGTCCAAAATCAGATACATTACTATTGGTAGAAACTTTCTCTAAAACAAATTCCCTTGATTCTTTCGCAATGCTATTTAAGTAATTTGGATCGCTTTCAAAATTTTTCGCAATAAGACTATTACCACCATGAGCTGCAAATCGAATCATCAATTCATCAGATTCTTTATATTTACCTAAGCTTTTTAAGGACTGGGCTGCACGATAATAATATTCAGCTTCCGTTTCATTAGGGTATTCGTTCACTAGCTTTGAGTACCATTTAGCTGCATTGTCATAATCACTGTTCCAGTAGTATGTATCTCCTAGTTTTTTAAATATCTCTGCTGATTGATATCCGTCATTTACTACTTTCAAGTATATTTCGCGGGCATCGATATAGGCAAATTTATCAAAGTCTTCATTAGCCTTTTTTATATCCTTACGCTGTGAAAAGGCGATGCCAACTGTAAAGAATACAAGCAAGAAAAGAATAGATTGGTTAAGTGTATTTTTCATAACGAGTAATTTTATTAAAAGAATCTTGGTGTCAATACACGCTCTGGTTTGTTAAACAGATCAAAGCGTAAAAACACTTCATACGATCCATCACTGTAATCTTCAATATCAGTAGTCTGATAATCATAGCCAAAGCCAATGAATATCTGGTCGCTTACCTGAAAACCTGCCATAGCACTCAATGCCGCACTCCATCTGTAAGAGGCGCCTAAGGTTAATTTATCATAAATCAAGAAGTTGGCTGATGCATCCCATTGTAAAGGGGAACCACTCACTGCTTTTATTAAGGTCGCTGGTTTAAACTTTAGGTTTTCATTTATATCAAATACATAACCAGCTATTAAAAAGTAATGCAAACGCTCTGCTGGTGCAACATCGTCATCAAAATTGAAGTTTTCTAATGTAGACTCATCAAAGTGTTTCGTTGTTAAAAAATTAGGAACGGACAAACCTGCATAAAAACGATCTGTGTTATAATATAATCCAGCTCCAATTTGAGGTTGGACCTTATTATCTATGTTATTTTCAAACAGAAAATCTGGATCAAAAATATTTAACTTATTAAAGTTAACATCTAATAGGTCTAAGCCTGCTTTAAGTCCGAAAGACAGTTCTGCTGTTTCTGAAGTATTGATGGTATACGAATAATCAATATTCACATTCGATTCTACTGCAGGCCCTATTTCATCACTTGTAATCGACAAGCCCAACCCCATATTGTCCAAAGCACCTATAGGTGAATTAACTGTAAAGGTACCTGTCTTTGGTGCGCCCTCTAGACCAACCCACTGTGAGCGGAGCAATAGCCCAAAACTCAATACATCCCGTGATCCAGCATAGGCAGGGTTTACAATCTGTGTGTTGTACATATACTGCGTGTACTGTGGATCTTGTTGGGCGTTGCTTGAAAAGCTCCCAAGTAAAATCAAAACTATAATGGCTAAATAACTGTGTTTCATCGTTACATATTTTTATACCCCCCGAAGGTTGTCCTCCGGGAGGTTTTTGACTTTCTATCTGTTTATATATAAGTACCCTGAATAACTTGCTTTACCCGGATTATCCGATGGGAAGCTAAGAATATAGAAGTACGTTCCTGTTGGTAATTCTTCGTTGGCACGTATTGTGGATCTACCGTTAGACTCTCCTTCAAAAACATTCTCCATACCGTTGGCCCCTCCATAACCGTCGGTCTCCCAAACTAGTACTCCCCATCTGTTGTATATCTTCACGTTATTCTGTGGATAATCTTGGATACCAGCTATTACAAAGTAATCATTTAAGTTGTCTCCGTTAGGAGTGATACCATTAAATATCTCAAAGTCTCCTTCTGGATCTACATTAGGCAATACTGTAACGGTAGGATCATCTGGCTCCCCATCTCCATTATTATCAATATCATCATCATTGTTAGGATCATCAGATTCATCTGTTACAACAGTACCTCCTTCGTCTTCTCCTGTCACAATAGCTTGGTTAATAACTTCACCTGCCGCTATATCTGCATCATTAATAGGATAGACTCCAGTAAATGTTGTATTATCAGTCATACCTGGATCAAGAGAAACTATTGGTCCTCCTTGGATATCTATACCTGGTAAAGGATCGTTTATAGTAATATTATAAAGAGTTACAGTTCCAGTATTTGTCACGCTGAAGATATAACTTATAGTTTCTCCTACTTGTGGAATACCGTCTCCATTTTCATCATTGAATATACCTGATTTTTCTAAGGACATAGAAGATGTCTGACACAATACAGTCACTGTTGCATCATTATCATTAATTGTCACCCCAGAATCATCCATTACAATATCACCTGCAGGTGTAGTACCTTCAGCTGCAGCTTGATTTACTACTTCTCCAGCATCAATATCAGCTTGTGTTACTGTGTATACTGCAGTAAAGGTAGTAGCATCTGTAGCTCCCGAAGCTAAACTTATTGGACCGCCACTTACTGTTACCAATGGATCGGTTACTGTTACATTGGTCAAATCTACAATACCAGTGTTTGTAACAATAAAGTCATATACAATTGTTTCACCTACCTGTGTACATCCATCTCCATTTTCATCAGAAAGGGTTCCTATTTTAACTAAAGCAATTGCTCCATTTTGACACAGCATTGTTACTGTAGGGTCGTCATCATCAATAGTTGCTCCAGAATCATCAGTTACAATACTTCCGTCTGGGGCAGTTCCTTCAGCTGTTGCTTGGTTTACCACCTGACCCGTATTGATATCCCCTTGAGTTATAGTATAATCTCCATTATATATCCAAGTCTCGGTTACATCTAATTCACCATCACCATCCGTGTCACCTGTCGGCCCGTTGATAGTTGCAATCAATGGATCCGTAACCGTTACGTTAGTAAGGCTTACGTTTCCTTCATTGGTTACACTAAATGTATAACTAATTGTCTCCCCTACATTGCTACAGCCATCTCCGTCCTCATCATTGAAGATTCCAGTTTTAACTATTGCTATATCTGCATTTTGACACAATACTGTTACTGTTGGATCATCATCGCTTATCGCAGCGCCTGAGTCATCGATTACTATTGTGCCATCAGGATCCGTACCTTCTGCCATAGCTTGGTTTACAACTTGTCCAGCATCTATATCAGCTTGTATGATAGTATAATCTCCATTATATATCCAAGTCTCGGTTACATCTAATTCACCATCACCATCCGTGTCACCTGTCGGCCCGTTGATAGTTGCAATCAATGGATCCGTAACCGTTACGTTAGTAAGGCTTACGTTTCCTTCATTGGTTACACTAAATGTATAACTAATTGTCTCCCCTACATTGCTACAGCCATCTCCGTCCTCATCATTGAAGATTCCAGTTTTAACTATTGCTATATCTGCATTTTGACACAATACTGTTACTGTTGGATCATCATCGCTTATCGTAGCGCCTGAGTCATCAGTTACTATATCACCTGATGGTGCTTCCCCTTTAGCGGTAGCTTGATTTACTACTTCACCGGCATCGATATCTGCTTGAGTAATAGCATAACTGGCAGTGTATATCCACTCTTCCGTTACATCTAACTTTCCATCACCGTCGGTGTCGCCAGTATCTGGACCCGTAAGGGTTCCTCCTAGTAATGGATCTACCACTGCAACAAATGAAAGACTAACGTTTCCTTGATTGGTTACACTGAACGTATAACTAATTGTCTCTCCTACATTGCTACAACCATCACCGTCTTCATCGTTGAGAACACCTGTTTTTACTATTGCTATCGCTGGAGTTTGACATAACTCTGTTGTTGTCGGATCATTGTCGGTTATTGTTAAACCTGATTCATCAGTCACTACCGTTCCATCTGGTGCGGTTCCTTCTGCGGTTGCTTGGTTGATTACTTCTC
>NZ_CAXBCK010000068.1:0-14943 GCF_963974425.1 uncultured Marixanthomonas sp. | reverse complement strand
TGTACCTAACAGTCACATAATCACCATCTTCAAGCATATGACTCACCTCTACTCTGAGGTCATCATACGTTCGACGCATTTCAGCGAAGTAATTCACCAAATCTCCATGGCTCATTATGGTTAGCCCATTTGTACTGTTCCAAAGTAATTCTAAATCGGGATGAAAATACTTCTCCAATACCGATTTATCATTTAATACATCTGAAAGGTAAAACCTTCTCACTATTTCCTTTGCACTTTTGCTCATTTTATTCTATCTAATTTATCAATTATATCAGGTATTAAGCGAATAGACGCCAGTTCCTTATATTTTTTTCTGAATTCATCTGCTGGTGTTCCAAAATACGATTTATGACCGGGAAGCGATTTACTTACACCGCTTTGTGCCGAAATTACAGCTTTTTCACCAATGGTAACACCGCTGGTAATTCCAACTTGCCCCCAAATAGTCACATAATCTTCAATAAACACACACCCAGCAATCCCAACTTGCGAAGCTATTAAACAACGACTACCAATTACAGTATCATGACCAATGTGAACTTGATTGTCCAGCTTGGTTCCTTCTCCAATAGTTGTAGATGCTGTAACACCACTGTCAATAGTACATTGTGCGCCAATATCGACATTGTCTTTAATAACTACGTTTCCACCACTTAAAAGTTTATCAAATTTTTCAGGGCGATTTTTATAGTAAAAAGCGTCAGCTCCTAATACAGTACCAGAATGTATGGTTACATTATTGCCTATTTTAGTATTGTCGTATAAAGAAACATTTGGATGGATAACACAATCGTCTCCTATTTCCACATTATTACCAATAAACACATTGGGCTGAATAATCGTGTGATTTCCAATTGTTGCAGAATCTGCAATAACGGCAGAAGCAGCCACAAACGGATTAAAATGGTGAATTAGTTTATTAAAATCCCGAAAAGGGTCATCACTAATTAATAGCGCTTTTCCCGGTGGGCAATCTACTTCTTTATTAATCAAAACAATAGTTGCAAGTGATTGCAATGCCTTGTCATAATACTTGGGATGGTCCACAAATACAATATCACCAGGCTGTACTACGTGAATTTCGTTCAACCCCAATACTGGAAACGCTCCATCACCAACATAATTACTGTCAATAATACCTGCGATAGCTGCCAAGGTTTGGGGATTTGAAAATTTCATTTTTAACGAATTTGAAACCAAATATAAAAAATCCCATCACAATAGCATCATGACGGGATTTAAAATTTTGATAGTTATCTATCTATTCTTTAATACGCTCTTGGTATTGCCCTTTTTCGGTATCAACACGTATTTTATCACCTTCGTTTATAAATAGCGGTACGTTTACTTCGGCACCCGTCTCCATAATTGCTGGTTTTGTTGCGTTGGTAGCCGTGTTTCCTTTTACACCTGGTTCGGTAGATGCTACTTCCAAAATTACATGTGGAGGCATTTCAACAGAAAGCGGTGCGTTGTCTTCAGTATTAATAATTACGGTTACTACTTCCCCTTCTTTCATTAATTCTGGCGTGTCTAGAGCTTCTTTTAACAAACGGATTTGTGTGTAATCTTCCGTATTCATAAAGTGGTAAAACTCCCCTTCATTATACAAAAATTGAAATTTATGCGTCTCTACTCGTACATCATCAATTTTATGTCCCGCAGAAAAGGTATTATCAATTACTTTGCCTGTGGTTATACTTTTCAATTTAGTACGTACAAAAGCAGGTCCTTTTCCTGGTTTTACGTGTAAAAATTCAATTATTTTAAAAATATCGTGGTTATAATGAATACATAACCCTTTTCTTATATCTGAAGTTGTTGCCATAATAGTGCCCGCGCAGGCGGGTATCTTTTTTAATGTTAAACTCTGTTTTTGTTAGGGTTTTATGGATTGCTTTAAATAACATCCCCCTAACCCCCTTCAAAGGGGGAATTATCTTTTGATACTATTTTTATCTTACTTCTAACTCCCAGTATCCAACTTCTAATCAATCATTAATTATTACTGAAATATCCTTTCATAATACCCCGTTTCGAATTTTTTATAAACTGAAGGATTTCATCTCTTTCTGGAGTGGCTTCCATTTCAGCTTCAATAATTTCTGAAGCTTGTGTGGTATTATAGTTATTTTGGTATAGTATACGGTAAATATTTTGAATCTCCCGAATTTTCTCAGTGTCATACCCCCTTCTTCGAAGACCTATTGAGTTAATACCTACATAGGAAAGTGGTTCACGCGCTCCTTTTACATAAGGTGGAACGTCTTTACGAACTAAAGATCCACCAGTAACAAAAGCGTGACTGCCAATCATACAAAACTGATGTACAGCAGTCATTCCTGCAAGGATTACATAATCGCCAATTGTAATATGACCAGCCAACGTACTTGCATTTGAAAAAATACAGTTATTACCCACAATACAATCATGAGCAATATGACAATAGGCCATAATAAGGCAATTTTTCCCGATTACAGTTTTACCGCGGTCTATGGTACCTCTATTTACGGTTACATATTCTCTAATGGTCGTATTATCGCCTATTTCAGCAGTTGTTTCTTCGTCTTTAAACTTTAAGTCTTGTGGGACAGCAGAAATTACAGCACCAGGAAAAATATTACAGTTTTTTCCTATTCGTGCTCCTTCCATTATCGTTACGTTGGATCCTATCCAAGTTCCTTCGCCAATTATTACATTGTTATGAATTGTTGTAAAAGGTTCTATAACAACATTTTTGGCAATTTTCGCGCCCGGATGGACATATGCTAACGGTTGATTCATTTAGTCTTTTTTTGTTTTTACAATCTGGGCCATTAATTCTGCTTCGGTAACTAATTTATCATTAACATAAGCATCTCCTTTCATATGAACAATTCCTCTTCTAATGGGTGAAATTAATTCTAAGTTGAAAATTAACGTATCTCCTGGGTTTACTTGACGCTTAAACTTTACATTATTGATTTTCATAAAGAACGTCAAATAATTTTCAGGATCTGGCACGGTACTTAATGCTAATATTCCTCCGGTCTGTGCCATTGCTTCAACAATTAAAACACCGGGCATAACTGGAGCTCCTGGAAAATGACCTACAAAAAACGGCTCGTTCATCGTCACATTTTTGAGACCTACTACGCCTGTATCTGTCAGTTCTAATATTTTATCTACCAGTAAAAATGGTGGCCGATGTGGTAACATGGCCATAATTGCATTAACATCTTTTACCGGTTCTTTTGAAATATCAAATTGCGGAACTCGGTTCCGTTTTTCAATTTTTATAAGCTTTGATAGTTTTTTAGCAAACTGAGTGTTTACCGTGTGCCCTGGTTTATTGGCAATCACTTTTCCACGAATACGTGTTCCTATTAAAGCCAAATCGCCAATTACATCTAATAACTTATGTCGGGCTGCTTCATTAGCATGGTGTAAGGTTAGATTATCTAAAATTCCATTAGGTTTTACTGAAATTTCATCCTTTCCAAATGCACCACGAAGCTTTTCCATTGTTTCAGGAGACAATTCCTTGTCAACATAAACAATTGCATTATTTAAATCTCCTCCTTTAATTAATCCGTGATCTAGAAGCGTTTCTATTTCATGTAAAAAACTAAAGGTACGAGCATTAGATATTTCATCTTTAAAATTCGAGATACGTTGTAATGAAGCATTTTGAGTACCCAAAACTTTTGTTCCAAAGTCGACCATCGTGGTAATTTGGTAAGCATCTGATGGGATTACAGTTATTTCACTGCCTGTTTCTTCATCTGCAAAGGTTATTACCTCCTTAACAACATACTCTTCTCGTTGGGCTTCTTGTTTTACAATTCCAGCTTCTTCAATAGCTTCGACAAAAAATTTCGAAGAACCATCCATAATGGGAGGTTCAGAAGAGTTTAACTCAATTATGCAATTGTCAACTTCCATCCCAACCAAAGCGGCCAGCACATGTTCTGAAGTCTGAATTTTCACCCCTTTTTTTTCAAGGTTGGTTCCTCGTTGTGTATTGGTAACATAATTTGCATCTGCTTCTATAACAGGACTTCCCTCAAGGTCAACACGAATAAATTTATACCCGTAATCTTCAGGTGCAGGTTTAAAAGTAATAGTTACTTCTTTTCCTGTATGCAATCCAACTCCTTTAAGAGAAGTTTCTTTGCCAATTGTTTGCTGATTTGTGGAATTACACTCAATCATTGTCAATTTTTTTTTCAAAGGTATTAAATCGTTGGATTATTTCAGGTAGGTTTTTAAAATGAACGTAGCTTTTATTGAAGCCACCATAGCTTAAAGCAGGTGAACCTTGTAATGCCTCATTATCTTTTACGTTTCGTCCAATACCGCTTTGTGCTTGTATTCTTACATTATTGCCAATGGTTATATGACCAACAATACCTACTTGACCACCTATGACGCAGTTTTTGCCAATTTTAGTAGAACCAGCTACTCCAGATTGAGCAGCTATAACGGTATGTTCACCAATTTCAACATTATGGGCTATTTGAATCTGGTTGTCTAGTTTAACACCTTTTCTTATAATAGTAGCACCTAAAGTTGCACGGTCTATAGTTGTACCAGCGCCTAAATCTACATTGTCTTCAATGATTACATTTCCTGTTTGTGGCACTTTTGAATATTCTCCATTTTCATCTGGCGTAAAACCAAAACCATCTGCACCAACAATAACACCGCTATTAATCACACAGTTATTACCAATAATTGTTTCAGAATAAACTTTAGCTCCGGCAAAAATAATTACATTATCGCCTATTGTAACATTATTACCAATATATACATTAGGATAAATAGTTGCATTATCACCAATTTTAACATTGTCACCTAAATAAGAAAAAGCGCCTAAATAGAGGTTCTCCCCATACGCAGCACTTTCTGAAACAAAAACAGGTTCTTCAATTCCTGTTTTGTTCATCTTTACTTGGTTATAATATTCTAATAATTTAGAAAAGGCTTTGTAGGCATCGTCTACTCTAATTAAAGTAGTTTCAACTTTATTTTCGGCAACAAAGTCTTTATTGACTATCGTTATAGTTGCCTGAGTTGAATATATATAAGAAGTGTATTTAGGATTTGCTAAAAAAGTTAGGCTCCCTTCGGTTCCTTCTTCAATTTTAGCAAGTTTTGACACTTCTGCATCAGCATTTCCTTCAATTTCACCTTCTAAAAGTCCTGCTATTTGTGTTGCTGTAAATTTCATTTAGTAGCATTGTGGTTATTGATATATGCCAGAAAAACCAGGTTAACCCGCTTTTTAAAAATGTATTAGTTTGGCAATAATCCCTGCAAAAATAGAAAAAAAGGTTTAGTTATTGCTTTTTGGATAGCATAGATAGTATTTAATTACTTTTTCTGAAAGTGCTTTTAGGTTTACTTGGTCGCTCGCTTTGGCTACATCTTTTATTTTTCCATTCTTGGTTAACAGGTTAATAGTGTCTTTGTCCATGCGGTATGCCTGATTTTGTATACTCCCTGTAAATACAAAATAATTAGCTTCTTCCTCGGTTAAATTATGCTTCTGCATCACCAGTTTCAATTTCTTTTTTAATTTTTCTGAAGTCACTGGCTTCTTCTTCATTTTAATTTTCAACAAGTCTCTATCTAAAAGCATTTGAGCTAACGTTTTTAGAACAAAATCTTCTGAAGAAACCCAAGACTTCATGGCCGAAACAATATCGTAATCATCCAGTTTTGAAAACGTATCCAAGACATCTTTTGTAAATGTTTCTTTCGTTATGGCATGATTCAGAAAAAAAGATAATGCGGTGCTTGCAGGAAGTTTAACACCATTATCGGTTAATTCTTTTGCTCGTTTTAATAATCGCAACAATAATTGCTCTGCAACGATTCCGGTTTTATGTAAATACACCTGCCAATACATTAAACGGCGAGCAATGATAAATTTTTCTACGGAATAAATTCCTTTCTCCTCTACTACCAGTTTATCTTTGTGCACATTCAACATGGTAATAAGACGTTCGGAATTTACCGCACCTTCTGAAACACCTGTATAAAAACTATCGCGTTTTAAATAATCTAACCGATCCATATCCAACTGACTTGAAATAAGCTGATGCAAAAATTTTCGGTTGTATTTATCTTTGAAAATGGTGATGGCAAGCGTTAATCTGTTGTTAAATTTTCGATTCAATTCTTCCATAAACAACAGTGAAATCTGCTCATGATTCACACTTTCAACAATACTATTTTCCATTGCATGTGAGAACGGTCCGTGACCAATATCGTGTAATAAAATCGCGATGTAAATAGCCTCTTCTTCTTCTTCAGATATTTCAATCCCTTTAAAACGAAGCACCTGCACCGCTTTTCGCATTAAAAACATAGCGCCCAATGCATGATGAAAACGGGTATGATGTGCGCCTGGATAAACGAGATATGACATCCCCATTTGCGAAATTCTGCGCAGCCGTTGAAAGTATGGATGCTCTATTAAATCGAAAATGACAGTGTTGGGAATGGTAATAAAACCGTAGATGGGGTCGTTAACTATTTTGAGTTTGTTACGTGATTTCAAACTTTTAACTTTTAATTATACTGGCTTTTTTCGTTTTGAAAAATTTCAGGATTAGATTTGTTCAACGAGTGAATTTTCAGAAAAACTGAACCATTCAACACAGAAAAAACAAATATACAATATGAGCGACATAAAAGTACTATGGGTAGATGATGAAATAGATTTGTTAAAACCGCACATCCTTTTCCTTGATAAAAAAAATTATACGGTAACCACTGCACAAAGTGGAACCGAAGCTTTAGAAGAAATTAAAAAAGAAAATTTTGACATCGTTTTTTTAGACGAAAATATGCCTGGACTTACAGGTTTAGAAACCTTAGCCGAATTAAAAGAACACCAAGCTTCTCTTCCGGTAGTTATGATTACTAAGAGTGAAGAGGAATATATTATGGAAGAAGCTATCGGTTCTAAAATTGCCGATTACCTAATAAAACCGGTAAATCCTCACCAAATTTTATTGAGTTTGAAGAAAAATTTAGATCACTCAAGATTGGTTTCAGAAAAAACTACTTCTAGTTATCAGCAGGAATTTCGGAAAATCGCGATGGATATGTCCATGATTAATTCTTGGGAAGGCTGGGTAGATTTATACCAAAAATTGGTTTACTGGGAGTTAGAATTGGAGGATATTGAAGACACTGGAATGTTTGAAATATTAGAGTCTCAAAAAACAGAGGCTAATACACAGTTTTGTAAATTTATCGACAAAAACTATCCAGAATGGTTTAAAGATAAGGACGAAGCTCCTGTTATGTCCCATACCCTATTTAGAGATAAGGTAATGCCACAACTAGAAGATAAAAAACCAACCTTATTAGTTGTTGTCGACAATCTTCGATATGATCAATGGAAAGCTTTCGAGCCTTTTATTGCTAATGCTTATAAAAAAACAAGTGAAGATATGTTTTGCAGTATTTTGCCTACTGCCACGCAGTATGCAAGAAACGCCATTTTTTCTGGATTAATGCCAAGTGAGATGGAAAAGCTGCACCCAGACCTTTGGTTGAATGATACCGATGAGGGCGGAAAAAACATGAGTGAAGATAAGTTTCTCGAAGCACAACTAAAACGCTTCGGATTAAACCTGAATTGGAGTTACCATAAAATTTCAAGCTTAAAACAAGGAAAACGATTGGCTGAAAACTTTAAAAGCCATAAAGATGAAGACTTAACAGTTTTGGTCTATAACTTTGTGGATATTCTTTCCCACTCAAAAACCGAGATGGAAGTAATCAAAGAGTTAGCTTCTACAGATAAATCATACCGATCCTTAACACAAAGTTGGTTTAAAAACTCTCCTCTGATGGATATTATTCAGCAAGCTTCTCAACTTGGTTTTAAATTGATTATTACTACCGATCATGGAACTATTAACGTAAAAAACCCTTCAAAAGTAATTGGAGATAAAAACACGAGTTTAAATTTACGCTATAAAACGGGTAAAAGCTTAACATACCAAGACAAAGATGTTCTAGCAGCTACTAATCCTAAGAACATAAACCTTCCCACTATAAATATGAGCAGTTCGTTTATTTTTGCAAAAGGAGATTTGTTTTTTGCTTACCCAAATAATTATAACCACTACGTAAGTTATTATCGCAACACGTATCAACATGGTGGTGTTTCTTTAGAAGAAATGGTGATTCCTTTTTCTGTTTTAGAACCAAAATAAAAAATTATTTGTAAGAATTTTCCTTATCACATGTATTTCGTCGAATAAATTAGTTATTTGTCGGCCATGTGTATTATATTTGATTGCAACCCAAAAATATGGAAATCACCTACACTTTAGACAACTTACAGCAAGTAGCTGATAAGATACTAACACTTGCCCAAAACAAGCACATTTTATTTTATGGTGATATGGGTGTAGGTAAAACAACCCTTATCAAAGCTTTGGCCAAACAACTAGGCGTTACTGATAACATCTCTAGTCCGACGTTTTCTTTGGTGAATGAATATAAATCATTAGATAAAGCAATTTATCATTTTGATTTTTATAGGATAGAAGATGAAACAGAAGCCTTAGATATGGGAATTGAAGAATATTTTTATTCAGATAACTGGGTATTTATTGAATGGCCAGAAAAAATAAAATCATTGCTTCCTATAGAAAGCACTATTATAAAATTAACAAAAAATAAAAACGTAAGTAGAACCTTAACTATAAAGCCAGTGAAATAAATTGTTACGATTACATATAATTTAATAGTTTCTTTTAAAATAGCCCCAAATCGCATTATTTTTAGAGCAGGATAATTATTGTCTAAAAAAACTTATAAAGATACGGGGAAGATAGTTGAAATACATGTTGAATTTTGTGATAGGTTTGTACTATTAACCTCACAAAAACTAAACATTATGAAATTATCAAAGTACTACTTAATCGTTGCAATTTTCGGAGCTGGTCTATTTTTCTCATGTACTCCAGAAAGTATTGAAGATGGACAAACAGAACAACAAATTGACAGATACCAAAAACCGTTACAAAACGGATAAGAAATCTTTATTTATTGGAGGGGTTGTAGTTTTTCTAATTGCTATAACTCCTTTTTTATTTTATTTATATGAAAGTTTCCCAAAAACTCAAGTTTGGGAAACTTCTTTATCTAATTTTGAAACGATTTTCCCATCTTGGTATTCTTTTGCATGGTATTTTACAGGAAAAGCAATTCCTCTCTATCTTTTACTGCTTTGGTTCTTTACTTGTAAGCATTGGTGGCATTGGATAATTTTAATACCTATAGCCATGTATGCTTTTCAGTTATGGGGTGTAATAAATGAAAGCAATGACCTCGATGAATTAGAGTTATACTACATTATTCCTTTAATGATGGTTTTAGTCCCTGCAGTCTATCTTATTCGCGCAAAACTTTTTAACAAAGTCCGTGGCGATGATTTGCAAGAATTTGAAGAAGACCTACTGACCAAAAAGAGCATATGGCAACAGGTGAAAGACCTATTTCGATAACCGTTATTTTTCTTTTTTCAATATCACATTTAATATGTAACTTAGGGCTGCTAACCATTTTTTGCCATGACAGAATCTAAGTCCCCATTTACAAAAGCCCAATTAATACCTCAAGAAGAAACCCTTGAGGTTACCCGCCAAAAAGGAGCTTTGTTTATAGGTATTCCCAAAGAAACCTATTTTCAAGAAAAGCGTATCTGTTTAACACCCGATGCCGTTGCGGCAGTGGTTGCGAATGGACACAAAGTTTTAATTGAAAGCGGAGCTGGAAAAGAAGCTGGTTTTTCCGATAAAGATTACAGTGAAGCAGGAGCGCAACTAACCAAGGATACCAAAAAAGTTTTTGGATGCCCCTTTATTTTAAAGGTAGAACCCCCTACTCTAGAAGAATTAGAACTCATCAACCCCAAAACAGTATTAATTTCTGCACTTCAACTTAAAACAAGACAAAAAAGGTATTTTGATGTGTTGTCCAAGAAAAAAATAACAGCTCTTGCTTTTGAGTTTATTAAAGAGCAAGATCATACATATCCTGCCGTAAAAGCACTAAGTGAAATTGCGGGAACAGCTTCTGTATTAATTGCTTCAGAATTAATGGTAAATGCTAAAAAAGGAAACGGTTTGTTGTTCGGAAACATTAGCGGAGTACCACCTGTGGAAGTTGTTGTTATTGGTGCTGGAACCGTTGGTCAGTTTGCTGTACGCTCTGCAATTGGACTAGGCGCTAACGTAAAGGTATTTGATAGTTCTATTACCAAGTTGAGGAATCTGCAATCTGCCATCGGCCAAACATTTTATACTTCTACTATACAACCAAAAAACCTATTAAAAGCCTTACGTCGTTGTGATGTAGCCATTGGTGCGGTGCGAGGAAAAAATAGATCGCCAGTTATTGTAAGTGAAGCAATGGTAAAAAAAATGAAAAAAGGAGCGGTCATTATCGATGTGAGTATCGATATGGGAGGCTGTTTTGAAACTTCCGATATGACCAGCCACGACTCTCCTACTCAAATTAAATATAACGTAGTTCATTATGGCGTTCCTAATATTCCCGCTCGATACCCGAAAACTGCCTCAATATCAATTAGTAATATTTTCACACCCTATCTTTTAGAAATTGCCGAGTGTGGCGGACTTGAACAAGCGATCCGTTTTGATGGTGGATTAAAAAATGGTTTGTATTTTTACCGCGGTATTTTAACCAATAAAGCTGTTGCAGATTGGTTTGACATGTCCTACAGCGATATTAACTTGCTGTTCTTTTAATATTACCTATAAAATGTACTTTTTTAAATGAAATTAATTCACAGAATTGCATATTACTTAGGAGGATTTGGCATTGGCTTGATTATCCTTTTCTTTTTTTTAAGCGGAAAAAAAACCTCCTGTGACTATAGTCCTAATGCTCGTACACTAAAGGATATAAGAAACAAAGAGCGCAATTTTTCTGAAGAGACAATTCAGTTTTTAAAGCAGGAAAAGCTAGACACCGCAACCATTTCAAGAATGCTTATTGATGGCGATGTATTGTTTTCAGAAAGTAATACGGATTTAGATTCTTGTAAAATTTATAAAATTGAAGCTGATGTTTTAGATAAAAACTTAAAAATGACCGTTGAAAACTGTAAAGACAAAGCTACAGTACAGAAAATGGAACAGGTTTTTGAATAACTGAAAACTAATTCTTTTAATAATTTACAGTTTGGGGGGGAAACTTTTTAACTTAGAATCTACTTCAGTTCTTTTTCCAAACTGCCACATTAAAATTCCTCCAGTTAAAAACATCCAAATGGCATAAGCCCCTATTGGAATACCCATTTCTACATTATTTAGTATAGAAGTTGCGATTACAAGTGCTAATGTCCCATTTTGTATGCCGCTTTCAATAGTGATTGAAATAGTGTTTCTTAAATTTAAATTAAACAACCTAGCAGTAAGATACCCTATTCCCATAGTTGCGATGTTAAGAACCAATGTAACAATGCCAGCTGCTTTCATTCCTTCTATTAATTTATCAGCATTGGCTGCTAACACTGCGATAAATACTAATATAAAAATTACAGTTGAGGCAATACGCATTGGTTTTTCCATTCTTTTTGCAAAATTGGGGTTGTATTTGCGAATGAGCATTCCTATGGAAATAGGAATCACCGTAATCCCCATTATTTGTATTATCGTATCAAATATGGGTAACTTAATTATAACATCTGTGTTATTACCGAAATATTCTAGTGCATAAGATAAAATAAATGGGATTGTCAATATACTTACAATACTAGCAACAGCAGTTAATGTAACGGATAATGCAATATTCCCTCTGCAAACTTGTGTTATCAAGTTACTAGTAGGACCACCAGGACAACTAGCTAAAATCATTAATCCAACGGCCATTACGGGATTTAGATTAAAAGCTATAGCGAGTGAAAATCCAATAATAGGCAAAAATATAAGTTGATTAGTAAGACCAATTAAAATTGCTTTAGGATATTTGATAATTCTAGTAAAATCAGCAGGAACTAAAGTCATTCCCATACCTAGCATTATAATAGCAAGAGATAATGGTAAAAATACTTTACTTATAATTTCGGCTACATCCATAGAATGACTATATATTATTTATTAGCGTATTACAATATTCCATGTATAGAAACGTAGCGTATAAAAATACACTATAATTCGGTTTAACGCTTACTAGCTATGTTTATAAATTGTACCCAACGTTTTTATTAAGAGCTTAAATGAGCTCTATTAATTTTTCTGCATATAATGTGAGCTGAATTATTACACCTAACTCTAGATATAAAAAGAATTATGAGTTTATGCAACTAATTTAGCAAATACAAAACGATATAGTAAATTCTAGAGGATTTTTAGAAGTAAGCTTCTACTAGTAATGGATTATAGGTTACAATTTTGTGCATAATACTCACTTCAAATTTTATCCTTATAAAACAAATATATCCAAATAGACCTTGACAATTTAAAATTGATAGTACTTGACAGAAATGCTATCACTGCTATAATGGTGAAAACACTTAAAGGAGACAAATCAATAAAATACCAAAACAACACAAGACTTGTTATCATTTGAGCTGCAGCAATTGCATAACTCACAAACATAGCCCCAATAAAGAAACCCGTTTCTCTTTCAAATTTATAATTACACTCTGGACATCTGTCGTTCATTTTTGGAATGTTCATCAATAAAAAATTCCCACCATTCATAAAAATCTTTCATTTTTTACAACTCGGACATTTACATTTCAATGCATCAATAACTTTACTCATTACATAGTATTTAATACTGCAAAATTATGACCTCAAATCGTTTTTACCTCTATAGTATGTACGCTATTTTTTGTACTTTTAGGACATTTACTATGAAAATACCAGTTTTAAATATTAGTCAATTTAAAGTATCTACACCTCTCGCTGATGTGTATATAAACTCATTTTCAAATCATATTCAGCTAAATAAGAATTTAATTAACAAACCTCATAGTCATAATTTCTATCTGTGTGTACTCTTTGCAGAAGGTACAGGTACACACGAAATTGATTTTAATTCTTATACCATTAACCCAGGCAAAGTCTTTTTATTAAAACCAGGACAAACACATTTCTGGAAATTTGAGACACAACCTCAAGGATTTATCTTTTTTCATTCTCAAGAATTTTATGAACTAACGTTTTTAGAACATAAGCTCCATTCATTTCCTTTTTTTTATTCGAATCAAAACCCTCCTTTTTTAGAATTAGCTCCTAAAAAGCTAGAGGAATTAAAACTTAAGTTTCAGGAAACCTATACCGAATATTTAGAAACTAATCTTTTAAGAGAGTTAAAAATAGTAAATGCAATAAACAGCATTTATATAGAATTAACAAGGTCGTATACCGTTGATATCAATATGGAAAAGCTTAATTCTTCTAATTATTCTAGTATATTTGAAACTTTAGAGAGCTTAATAAACACCCATTTCTATAAAGAAAAATTTCCTAAATTTTATGCAGATAAGCTAAGCATAACCACCAAGCATCTCAATAGAGTAGTAAGAAAAACAATAAATAAAACGACAAGCCAATTAATTTCCGAAAGGATAATTCTAGAAGCAAAACGGTTGATCGTACATTCTCACGACAATTTAGCGAATATCGCATATACACTCGAATTCTCGGATTATGCTTATTTTTCTAAGTTTTTTAAATCTAAAACAGGTATCACGCCTTTAGATTTTCGAAAAAAATATTTTTGATGAAATTTTGAAAGTATAAAAGTACTATACGCAAGCCCTTATAAAATTAATAGTGCTGAATATACCCAGCTCTTTATACCCATTTTGATTTAATTCCCATGTCATTGAATTCATTAAGTACATTATCTTTTGCATAACATAATACGGTTTTTTTCAAGTTAGGGAATTGTCTTGCATCCCTTGAGGTTTCAATGTCCCAATAATTCTCCCAACCTTCTCCAAATCGTAGAAGTTGCATATAAATGTCATTTCCACCATCCTGATAAATTTCTGTTATTTCAGTTGCTAATCTTTTCGGAATAGGTAAGTCCTTAAAATATTGTGTAACTTCTTCAATTGGTTCATATCCCTCTTCTTCAAGGTCAATTTCTCTTTTTGGATACCAAATAACAAATTCAAACAAATCAAATTTGGGTTTAATCAACTCTTTGTTATACATCAGTTCCTGTATGATTGCTAACTTAAACCCGAAATCTGCAAATGAGATTTCCTCTTCATCTAATTTCTTTATTATATACTTCTCTTTTGGGATTTTTGTTATAGCAAAACTTTCGCAAGCCTTTATTTCAATTGCTTCAATATCATTTTGCTTAGCGTCAAACCAAACACTGATATTATTTAAAATCAAAGCACCTGATGAATCACCTTCAAAAAGCTTAACTCTTTTATCTTTATTTAATTTATAATAAGTCAAAATTTCTTCATTATCAAAAAGAAAATTTCCTTTAAAAATATGGTTTGGACTAAAATCAAAATCTTCCTTTTTTAATTCAAGCAATAGACTTTCTATTAGTTTACCATCTTTTGAGTAAGCTAAAATTCCTAATTCATCCCAAGTATAAATTGTATTATGCTTTTTTTTATTGACTCTTCCCGTAAGGGCCAATATCTTTCTTAAAATTTCAATTTCAATAGGAAAACTTAATGGAACATTATTGATTTTAAATTCATTTTGTGATAGGCTTAATGTAATCATTAGGATTTTTTTAATTGGCTCTAACAGCATCCTGTATGAGTAGAGGCGGTTTTCTACTCACAAACTTTTCAATTGTGTAACCTTTATTTTAAATTTTAACTTTCGTTTTATCACTTGAAACGCTATTACTTATACACCGTGTGCCTGTTGCACAAGTCTCGCCAAAGATAAATATATTTTGTAACTTACTGAA